>RFVC01000101.1 GCA_009922595.1 Gammaproteobacteria bacterium
GCCCGCGAACCGGGATCCCTGGCCGCACCCTTGATTTCAATAATTTCTTCCGAAATTTCCGGCACCTCTATCTTGAACAGCTCTACCAGCATGGCTGGAGCAGTACGGCTCAATAACAGCTGTGGTCCGCGCAGCTCTGTCCTGACTTCAAGCAGCAGGGCACGAAGCCTGTCATTAATGCGGAAGGTTTCTCGTGGGATAAGATTTTCACGCGGTAGAAGCCCCTCGGCATTATTGCCAAGATCAACAATTACGTTATCGCGAGTCACTTTTTTCACAGTACCGGAAACCAGTTCACCGACTCTGTCTTCATACTCGGCAAGCACGATTTCTCTTTCGGCCTCACGGACTTTCTGAACAATTACCTGTTTTGCCGTTTGCGCGGCTATTCGTCCAAACTCGACGTTGTCGATTTTCTCACGATACACGTCTCCAGGCTGAAGGTTGGCATCTTTCTCGTGGGCTTCCTCAATGGTGAACTGCGAACCAAGCAGTGCAAGCTCATCATCAGGCACAACAGTCCATACACGGTAAGTCTCATAGTCACCGGTATTCCTGTCGATAGTGACCTCACAATCGATTTCCTCATCCACGTAGCGTTTCTTGGTGGCAGACGCGAGTGCAGATTCAATTGCACTGAAGATCACGTTCTGGGAGACACCTTTTTCATTTGAGACGGCATCAGCCACCATCAAGATTTCTTTGTTCATCATAGCCTTGCTACCTTTAACGCTCTTTCCTGAAGAGACTCACTCCCTTAAATAATTATGGCTTAAACCCTGCTTTCAAGGTTTGCCTTCTCAATTAATTCGTATGGGATGGTGTATTCCTCATCCCCGATGATCAGCACTATTTCATCGTCAACGATGGCCTTGAGCTGACCTGCAAACTTTCTTCTGTTTTCAAAATTTTCAGTTAACCTTAGCTGCACATGCCAACCAAGGTATTCCCTTAATTGATCCAGATTGAACAACACCCTGTCGACTCCGGGCGATGAAACCTCAAGCGTGTATTCACCGCTTATGGGATCCTCAACATCAAGGATGCTGCTTATCTGCCTGCTCGCCCGGGCGCAGTCCTCTATATCTATCCCCCCCTCCTTATCCAGGTAGACCCGGAGAAGAGAGTTTTTGCCCTGAGGCACATATTCGATACCCCAGAGGGTGTATCCCAGTGCAGAAATTGCAGGCACCAACATCTCGCTTAACTCCGTTGTCCGCCTGCTCATGCCATTTCACCTTCCGGCTAAATAAAAAATGGGCCAAAGGCCCACTTCCAACTACTGCAATCAACCAAATAAAAAGCCCCATATAGGGGCCTCAAATCCTCAGAAACATAAATACCCTGTTCCTGGATGTTTAGTGCGGAAATCTATCACTCAAATCTAATTCCCGCGGCTCAAAAGGAAAATGCGTACACCTTCCTGATAAACCCCTAATTTGGTAGCGGGGGCAGGATTTGAACCTACGACCTTCGGGTTATGAGCCCGACGAGCTGCCAGACTGCTCCACCCCGCAACAACTCAATTATTTCCCAACCGGGAAAGGGCGGGAATTATAGGTGTCCTTCCCTTATGGGTCAAGGCTGTATACCTGAAAGCCAAATAATTAAAGGGCTTCAGGTTTCATCTAAAAAATCACTGAACCGTCAGGTTCATGTAAAAGCAGGCACTTCTTTAGAAATTTGTGATTTGGGAACGCTCTACGCGTTCCGGCCTACTTCAGGCCTTCTAAAATATTTTGCTGGGCCGTCAGGCCCAGCGAAATATTAGAAGATATTTGGTGCCGAAGGCCGGACTTGAACCGGCACGACCGTAGGTCACTACCCCCTCAAGATAGCGTGTCTACCAATTCCACCACTTCGGCTTATTCTGGTTCTGTCGCCAGCTCTGGAATATCGTCCAGCGCGTCTTCTATAGCTAATGGCAGGTCTTCTGCTGCAGTCTGCGTTGCAGGTGCCGCAGCAATCTCATCAAGATTTTCAATCAGCCCGCTATCATCGACGCTCAGGCTGGCCTGCTGCCTGGCAATGATCGCCAGTCCCAGGCTGGTGATGAAAAACACTACTGCCATAATAGAAGTTGATTTTGTTAATGCATTGCCGCTTCCTGAACTGCCAAAAAGGGTCTGGGATGCGCCGCTTCCGAATGAAGCACCCATATCAGCGCCCTTACCCTGCTGGATGAGGACCAGCCCGGTAATCGCAATCGCGGCAATAACATGTACAAAAATAATCAGTGATTCCATATTTCTCTCTGTCTAACCGGTTAAGTAATACCGGTTATTCGCTGTAACTGTTACAAATCGACAAAAAACCCTCGGCAACCAGTGATGCACCACCAACCAGTCCACCGTCTATATCAGGCTTGGCAAATAATTCGGCAGCGTTACTGCCTTTTACCGAACCGCCATACAAAATGCGCGTGCTCTCTGCGACTGCTGTATTGGCTTCTGCCAGTTTACCCCTTATCAGCGCATGCACTACCTGCGCCTGCTCCGGCGTTGCAGTCAGCCCTGTCCCTATTGCCCAAACCGGTTCGTATGCGATAACAGCGTTGTTGAACGCCTCAATCCCGGCATGAACAAGAACTGCTTCGAGCTGATCAAGAACAACAGCTTCTGTTTCGACAGCCTCGCGCTGCTCCTGGGTTTCTCCAACACACAGTATCGGGATAAGACCAGACCGCTGGGCTGCTGTAAATTTCTCGGCTATAAAGCTGTTCTCTTCACCGAAAAGCTGTCTTCTTTCCGAGTGACCAATAATGACATGGCTGCAGCCAATATCTTTCAGCATTTCTGCAGACAGCTCACCGGTAAACGCGCCGGATTGCTGTGGATGCAGGTTTTGGGCACCCAGCATAACCAGGCTGCCATCCAATTCTGCGCCAACCTGTTCCAGGTAAACCGCCGGGGGGCAAACCAGAACTTCTACATTCGGACTACTTTTCAGGCCGGCTTTTAGGACATCAATGAGAGTGGCATTACTCTGCCTCAGCCCATTCATTTTCCAGTTTGCTGCAACCAGCCCTTTTCGCATTTATTACCCCGGGGTAAGCAGGATTTAGCCTGCCAAAAACGGGCGCCAATACTAACGGAGATGGGGGTTACATGCAAGAAAGCAAGTACGTGGAAGGCCTTAAAATCAGGGGTTTACGTCTAGAGCAGGAAAAAAGTGGGTTCTGTATCTTCAGGCCACATTTTTCTCCATCTCTTTCGCCACTACCTCGGAAATCTCGCCGGCGAGCTTGCTGACCTGGGCCTGATCCTCACCCTCGACCATCACCCTAACCACAGGTTCGGTACCTGATGGCCTGAGGAGCACTCGGCCTTTCTTGCCCAGTTCTTTTTCTGCTTTTTCAACTGATGCCTTGATGGCTGGTATTTCCTCCAGCGCGCCCATGTCATTGATGCGAACATTTATCATGGTCTGGGGAAATTTGGTCATACCTGATTTTAGGTCATGCAGGTTTTTACCGAATACTTGTGTTGCCGTCAGAACCTGCAGTGCAGATATGATGCCGTCCCCTGTGCTGGTACTGTCCAGGCAAATAATATGGCCCGATGATTCTCCACCAAACAGCCACTTTCGAGTCAGCAGTTCTGTCATCACATAGCGGTCGCCCA
>RFVC01000102.1 GCA_009922595.1 Gammaproteobacteria bacterium
GAACCATAAAATCACACTTCAATGATGAAACACTATCTGTCTGTCCTATTGATTGCGGGCTCAACTGCAGCCTGGTCTCAAAGTCTTCCTTTTGATTTTGAATCTGCCACCTTAGGGATGGTAGGTTACGACAATGCCTCTTTCACTATAGTCAACAACCCAAGTACCACTGGAAACAGCAGCTCTAAAGTGGCTGAAATTGTCAAAACCACTGCAGGCGATCTATGGGCAGGAGGCAAGATCACAAACGTTTCATCATTGAATTTTTCTTCGGCTTCTTCGAGTGTACTATCCATGAAAGTTTATACCACAGAGCCTGTAGGAACGGTCATAAAGGTGAAGCTTGAAAACCCGTACACCAGCGAGGTGGATGCCGTTACAGAAGTTAGCGGCGCTTGGCATACACTCACCTTTGACTTCGGCATCCCATTGCCGTCGGGCAGCGCAGACCTAGTGATCATGCCACAGCCCTTTACGGCAGGAAGTGGCAACACATTTTATGTGGACGACATTCAGCAAGTGCCTGGAACTGCTTTTCCGAAAAGAGCAGGATTGCCGATCACATTTGAGTCGGGTACTACCGCCGGTCATTTCTTCAGTTTTGAAAGTGCAACCATGGAAGTTGTCGCCAATTCAAAATTAGATGCGACCAACAACAGCCCAATGGTTGGGAAGATCGTACGTTATCTGGGCGCCCCTTACGGTGGAAGTGTCATCACTTTTGCCAACAACATTGACTTTGCGAATCACCCTCAGATCACCATGAAAGTATGGACCTCGGCGCCTGTTGGGACATATGTCACCCTGAAGGCGGAGAAGCCATTCTGGGGAGAGGAGCGCAGCGTGCAAACGACCAAAACGGAGGAATGGGAGCTGCTGACCTTTGACTTTACCAATGCCCCAATGGACATGCCGAGCTTGGCATTGATGTTTGACTTTGTCGCTGGCAGTTCGAACGTGGGTGATGGTACCGCCACCTCTACCTTTTTCTTCGATGAAATAAAGTTTGCCAACGTGCCTCTGGGTTCAGACGAGTTAGGGGAATTGGGGTCAATTGAGGTATATCCCAACCCAGCCTCAGATCGTTGGACCCTAAGCTTGACCGATGGTCAAATTTTCCAGGCACAGATCGTCAATTTGGAGGGAATGGTAGTAGATGTGATCGAAGGAAAGGGAGCGCGCGCGCTCGAGATCGATGCGACAACATATGCCTCAGGGGTATACACCGCCAAGATCAATACTTCGCGTGGACAAGATGTTGTTCGCTTGGTCAAGCATTGATCTGCGAGAGCCGGTACGGCACAAAAGATTCGCAGCACAGCACTTACAGGTCCATAGTCAATGAACCAGCAGGATCTTTCTGGCCTGCTGCCCCTGTTTACTGCCCAGAATGCAGGAATACAAGCCATTGGGAAGGGCGCTCAGGTCCAATACGACTTTGTTCTTTCCGCTGCTGAATCGATCTGTCCAAACCTGCGTTCCATTCGACGAATAGACCGCAGCATGGAGGATGGGGGCAGAACTTTCTATCGTGAAAACACCGGTACTCGGATTGGGATAGATCTCCAGGGCAATACCTGTGTTTCGATCCGCTGTGCTGAGGTTGCAGGGGGCGCCGATCATGTTGGAGTCGAGCCAGTCCATTCTATTCATCAGCCAGTCTTCGACAAGTTGTACATCTCCGCCGTAGGTCGAAGCAACGTACTTGACGGATGCGGGATTGTATCCACCGATCAACGGCCAGCGGGCATGGTTGCGGCCGGCAATGGGTGAAAGCAGGTTCTTGTTTGCATGGATGAAATCGATAAGGCTGTCCCGGTGCCATACCGAGGAGGTCAATTCTTTCCATCTGCAGTTCACCGCATCGGCAAACTGAGGAGTGGCTTTGAGCTTCGCCCACCAGGCCGGATTGGTTGCAGAACACCAGTTCCCGTCGGCCATGTATCCATACGGCAGATAACCTTCACAATAGTCAACAAGGCCGAAGGCGAAGTTGAAGTCCCAAACGGGCCCCGCGTATATCTTGCCTCCATTGCTGTCTTTTTTCTTGTGGTAGTAGGCGCTTGCCCTGTAGGCATCGATGTTCTTGCTCACCTCCATCATCAGAAAATAATCCACAAATGAGGCCATGTCCAGGTATTCGTGCCAGTACTTCCCCTTGTACGGAGCATAGGTGCTTTGCATCGAGTGTTCCCAGTCATCCACATAGCTCTGGATATACTGCTCTTGCTCCGCCGCAATATTCTTCCGTTTGGGATAGGTGTAGGTGTAGGGGATCAGCGTGGTGTCCCATAGCATACTGAAGCTGGACCGCCAGTCCACTGGTTCCCAGTCCGTTTTAAAAATGTATCCACCGGTCAGGTCGTCCCCCGAGATCTCGTCTGGGTTGAGCTTGGCAATGTCCACCCGATCCGGACCGCGCTTGATCTTTTCCATCAGCACATACAGCCCTTCATAATCGCCATTCACAAACAGCTCCACATAACGCGTTCTGGACGCATAATTCCCCTGTTCATTGGCCATATGCATAGCCAACACATTGCGCATGAACGAGCGGTCGCCATAAGGTCCGTGAAGCACCCAGTCTTCTTCTTCTGCCAATCCGAGAGGCGACACATCCGTGTCTTCCCACTCGTCGTCCTTGGTTTCTATGGCGTAGCCATTTTTTGGATAGACGAATTGAGAAAAGCGCCCCCGCTTTTCGATCGAAATATTTGTTTTCAGTTCCTGGGCCGGGCCATATGAAGCGTGTTGTCCGGACGTATCGTTCCAAACAATTTCCATTTCACCGCGGATGGAAGGACTGTCTGTGATGTTCTCTTCCCAGGTATTGATCCGCATGATCGCTACAGGGCTTTCAAAGCTTGGGTAATTGAACCAGACTGCAGGACTTTGATGGGTCTGTGCAGCGGTCTTCATTCCGCAGTGCAGCCAGTAGCGTGCGCTCATATCAGAGCTGTTGGCCCCATTGGTGTTCAAGGTATGGACGGCCAGTACATTCAGTCCATATTGAAGCAGATTCTTCCAAATGCCTTCATCCACGACATAGGTCACAGGGTCACCCCCTTGGATCATCTTGGCTTCCCGCCATTGGGTGGGAGAATGGTCGAAGGGCGGATCGAGTGTGTCCACATTTGCCCGTGCGATCTCCACGCCGTTGAGGTAGGCCACGAATCCGTCGTCGTAGTCCGCATGGAAAACGAGCGCCTCCATATCGGACAGTGCGTAGGCAGAAAAAGATCGCCGCATGTACAAAGAGGCACAATTGGCAATAATGGTCTGGTCGTCTCCATCGCCGTAGCCAATGCCTCCCGGTCCGGATGGCCAGTTGGCAGCATTGAATGAAGGGCTGTTCCATTGGGCAGGCGGTTCACTGTTGCCAATGAAGTATCGCCAGCTATCGTTTTCATGAACCAGGTTTTCCCAATGGTCGATCTGTGCATTTACCTGAACACTTTGCAAAATGCTCAGGGAGAGAAAGAACGACTTGAAAAAGGGCATCTTCGCCATAATATGCTTTTGAGCAGAGAAATAGGCCC
>RFVC01000103.1 GCA_009922595.1 Gammaproteobacteria bacterium
TTGGCAGGTCATTCTTTTCCCACGCCAGGGGATAAAGGGCGGTAATAATAAAAGATTAGATATTTCTTAGCATAATGCTGCCAACAGCAAAATGATTTCTGTATTTGCCCGCAAACAGAACATCAAAGTGATCATCAGGAAAAGCAGCGTTCGACTGTAACCCAGTCATAGCTTAAAATATAGGAAAAAATATGGCGGAGAGGGTGTCTGCCATACCAACCTGTAAATACCTGATTGGGAGTCATTTTTTATCTTTCTCAGATTTTACCCCACATTTTACCCCACATAATTTCTTAAGTATTGTGGCCTTTAAGGGGCATGGTAGTTTTGTTTCAGGGGTTACTGATGCTGTTTTACAGCCAGCTTTCGGCTTCCGGCACGGGGGTGGGGGTAAATAGAGCCAGGTCTGCGGCTCTCAGACCGCGGTTCTACGATGGGTTGGCAGAGGCTTTAGAGGTTAATTTCATTCTTATCTTATATCTTAATAGGAAAACACAGCTGATTTCAGCTAGTCTGTTGCGGCTCCTATCCCAGCCTGACGCCCAAACACTGTCCCTGAGGTGAGACCCGAGCCGCCCGGATATCCGCCAAAAAAGACGCCGCCCACCATTTCGCCGCAAGCATAGAGCCCGTTAATGGGAGTGTTATTTTCAGAGAGAATACAGCCATTGCTATCGACTTTCACACCACCATAGGTGAAGGTAATGCCCCCTGTAACAGGAAAGGCACGATAAGGCGGGGTGTCAAATTTCTGTGCCCAATTGCTTTTGTTCAGTTCCAGCCCCTTTGTGGCCTTGCCATCCAGAATGGTTGGATTAAACGCCACATCAGTATCAACAGCATCGTTATAGTCCTGCAGTGTTTTCAGTGCCCTGTTCTGGTCTACTCCGGAGAGCTTTGTTACAAGTGCCTCCAGGCTGTCTGCCTCAACAAAGCTTGCATCTTCAAATCGATATTCTTCATAAAGAAGGTCAAAAACCTTTGAGTCAAATATCTGCCATGCAAAATGCTCTGGCTGCTCAAGGACAGCGCGGCCAAACTGAGCATAGGTATAATTTCGAAAATTAATGCCCTCATCCACGAATCTATTGCCATGTGCGTTAAGCATCACACCAAGGAAATAGCAGATTTTACGATAGTTCTTTCTCTGATTGGGGGGAATGTCTAAGTTCCCGTAATCTTTCATATGAAGGTCCATAGGGGTTGCATGACAACCGTCATATTTTCCATAGCGGCGCGCACCCATCTCAAACGCCATTCTCAACCCATCTCCTGTGTTGTGCGGAGTCCCTCGAACCTTGGCCTGAAGCCAGCCAGCACCAAATTCGGCCGCACGCAATTTATCATCTGCTTCGAAGCCGCCACAGGCAAGGATGACGGCATCTGCTGAAATATCCTGATCACCGACACGGACGCCTGTGACAGCATCATCTGAGGTCACCAGCCCTGTGACGCCAGCGTTAAACCGCAGTGAGCCGCCTAATTTTTTAAAGGCTGCAGCCTCCATATCGTAAAGACCGACACCCTCATTCTGCGCTGCAAGTGTTAGGCCGCCCCAGAAGACTATCTTGCCGTCTTTCTCAAAACTCTGGCGCGAATAAATTGGCTCATAGGTCACACCGTGACCGGCCAGCCACTTTACCGCATCATATGATTGCGAGGTCAGCTGTTCCTGCTCAGCAGACAGCGGCCTGCCTTCGTTAAAGCCCAGAAGATCATCTGAAAATTTCTGTTGTGTGTAGCTGCCAAAATCTGTCCGGCTTATGCGCTTATCATGAGGGTTTGTCAGCAGTGGAATCAGCTCTTCTGAACTTTCATAAGCGAACCGCATGGCACCCGCTGTGTATTTTGTATTTCCTCCGGCAAGCTCTTCTGATGCCTTCTCCAGCATCAACACATCAGCCCCTGCTTCCAGTGCGGCAATACCAGCAGACATGGCGGCATTGCCTGAGCCTACAATCACTACCTTTTTGGCCATTTTAACCCTCTCATTATCATTTTTCGGCTCTCTCAGCCCATACGACAAAACATAGTCTAAAAATGGGCAGCGTCAGCCCACAGGCATGAGCACCGAGAGTGCAGCGACTTACAAAGAAATCGAAAAAGCGTACGGAGAAGGGGATTTCGATCGAGCACTCGATATAGCAAAAGAACTTGCGCAGGAACTATCTAAAAATCAAGCAAAGGCAAACGAAGACTCAATAAGTGATCGGCTTCTGTTAATCACTGGGCACATCTACCTGTACGGACTCAATCAACCCAAAGAAGCCCAGGCAATGTATGAGGCAGTTCTGGCCAATAATACCAACCCCTCTTTGTCAGAACTTGCCAAAGCCAGCCTAAACACGTGCACACAAAGAAATCATAACGAGAATAATCAAGAAGAGAAAAAAGACACGAATCCCCCTAATCAGAGCAATGCGCAACACACTCCAGATGAATCACGGGAAGAGATCAATCAGGCCTCAGAAGAGAGAAGCAGAGAACCATTCGAAACCCCAGCAACGCCATGGATTCAGGAGCTAAGCAATCCAGACAATGCCCACGCGGCTCTCGAGGCAACATGGCTCCAAGCTACTGACTCAGGACACCCCCAGTCATCCACGAGCGACTTTCAAGCCAGTCGAGCGAATGCAGAGCCCTGGGCCGAGCAGACAGCCCCAGCCATCGCCCCTGATGGCGCCAGTCCCCGCCTGCCAGAAGAGACATCCTCTGAGAAAGACCTGCCCGAAACGACAGCTCCTGCACTGGAAACCCAGGTCATTGACCCATCACCGACAGAAACAAATCACAGCCCAGACAAAAAAGAAATAGTCTACTTAGCCAATAAGGATTCAGAGGAGAACCTCGAAAACCTGAAATCTACCCACAAGGAACCCACAGACGAAGCACATAGAAATCCCCCCACCGACGATGTAGCGCTCGAAGACAACAGCCAATTAGAAGACCCAACACATCCACACGAGGAGGAGCTGACAGAATCCGACCAAGACAGAGCCGAAAAAATTTCAGATCAGCACTTCACCGAAGCAAACATTACTACCGAGGAAGAAATCTTAGAAGAATTAGATATCCAGGCTACCTATATTGAACTCCTGGAGCCGGACACAACATCTAACGAAGACATTCCAGAAGAGTCGACAGAGGAATACCTGGAGCAACTGCAAGGTGAAGACCGGTCCACGCAATTAGAGATCGCTGAGACAACAGACACTCCCGTTTTGGAAGCGACCAACGCGTCCCTTGAAACAGATGCAAGCCTCCCTAATTACGCATTAGGCGACTTAGTTGTCGAACTGCCGCCGTCTCCCCCTTTTTCTGCAAGTGAGAACCGTCCCCAGCAGCCCCAGGAACGGAGCAAGAACTGGAAACGGTTCTTCCAGCTGAAGCGGCCCTAAGGCCGCCCCAGGACTCAACTAGCGGTCGAACGGCGGCGGCGGGTCCGTCCGCTGATTTCGGGTTCCTCAGCCTTC
>RFVC01000104.1 GCA_009922595.1 Gammaproteobacteria bacterium
CTTGTGTGTAATCCAGCGCATTTGATGATTTTTAAAGTAATTGGCTTGGGATGATTGAAATGTTTCAACTATGCGAGTGGTCACCGCATTCTGACCAATACCAACCAGTTCGTGCAAATCCTGTCGATTTCCAAGCTCAAAACTATATCCTGGGCGCACGCCAATTCCTTCGAAAACAGCCTCGGGCATATTCCTTTTCAGGAAATCACTGACTGTTCTCAGCACAGCCTCTTATTTTCTGTTTCTTTGCCTACTCGCTTCAGCATCCGCCTATCCCCAATCCACGCAACAGCTTCAATACCTATTCTTTGACGGTTTCTACCTCGAGAATGAAAAGGGACTGCGTCTTTCTTCCGGCGGCAACCGGCAACCTACTCTTGACTCTACTGCAAGCGCACTTCCTGAGCAGGAACGCACACCGGCTCAACTTTTAGAAACTGTCCGCCGTTATGAGTCGGTTATCAGCAACATTATTGAAACCACGGGTACATATGAACCCGGTCTGATACAGCAATACCTTTCTCTTGGCAACGCCCAGCAGCAGGCAGGTGAATACGAGGAGGCGGTAACAGCGTTTGAGAACGCCATGCATATTCAAAGAGTAAACGAAGGATTGTTTACACTGAACCAGGTGGAAGTGATCAACGAATTGATAGACGGTTATGAGCGAGCGCGTAATTTTCCAGAAGCCGACAAGTATCATGAGTATCTTTATTACCTACTAGTTCAGAATCTTGAACCCGATGATGAACGGCTGCAGGCTGCCACATTAGAATACGCAGACTGGAACCTGGAAGCCTTTAGAAGAATGATCTTCCACGGGGAGGAAGGACTCGCCTTGAGCAGCAACTTGCAAAGCGGACCGGCCGCCATGCTGCGAAGGGGAGAACTGATTCCCATTGAAAGCGACCTCTCTGGTGAAATTCAGTTTGTACCCCGCGCTGCTTTGCAGGGCTCAGCATCCATGGCACCGCAAATGTACCGCGCCGAACAGTTGTTTGATCCCCGCCTGAATCAGGCCGAAGACATCCTCGACAAATTCCTGGAAAGCAGACCCAATGACCTTGCGCTGCTGGAACGCAAAGCAAATATTATTCAGCTGTTTCGAACCCAACTCGAGGAATTTGTTAGCTCCAATGTCATTGGGAGCAACATTTCGGCCAGCAGCAATCGTCTGACGCGCTCCGTAACTGCCCTGCGCAGGGGATATACCGAAAGCCGCGACAGCTTTCTTGCCATAGCTGAAGCTGAAGAAAATCCTGAAACCGCCGCTGCAGCCTACCTGGATGTCGCCGACTGGGATCTACTGTTCGATCGTCCTCAGAGAGCAACTGAAAACTATAAAAAAGCATGGGAAACGCTTCGAGGAGCAGGATACAGCAGCGAAGCGGCAGATAATTTTTTATCTCCAGAGCCCGCCCTGTTTGTCCCAGCCTACATAGCCTACAAGGATACCCGCCAGTTTCAGGATATAAAGGGTGATCTTGATATACCCTACATAGGGTACATTGATGTCAGTTTCGACAAGCGTAAAAATGGCTCGCTAAGGGACATATCCATTGAAAGCGCCTCCGAAAATACCGGTCATCGTATTGAGACACGTCTCCTCGGTCTTTTGCGTAAAGTCAAGATAAGACCTTATGTAGAGAATGGGGAAACGCAAGAGCTAAAGGATATAAAAGTTCGTTATTACTATTCCTACTGAAGTATATTTACTATATTTTAAAAATGGCATTCAAAAAGAAATCGAATTTAACTTGAACAACGTAAAACTACAACGCATTCAATGATTTAACTATTAATGCACATAACTGGATAGAGTTAATGAGACCCCAAACCGCCGTTTTTGACGGCCAAGTCAATGCTTCAAAAACCACGCCGAGCCTCTGGTTCTTGATATGCATGGCCTTGATTCCGTTTGGGGCAGAAGCACAAAAAAGCGAAGAGCTCCGCAACCTCTTATTCGAACCCGTCCTCATAAAACGAAACCCTGCACTGCCAGCCCCATCTAACCAGGAAGGCGAGCCTGGAGAGGCTGCGCCGCCTAGTGAAACAATCAAAGAAATTACCGATCTTCCTGCAGGCGATAACCCTATACCTGTTTCCGTCTTCCTCTTGAATAAGGCCTTACAGGAACAAACTACTGAGGTAGATAATTTAGAATCCTCCATAAGCAGTTACGAAGAGACGATTCGAGACATAGAACTTGATGGCGACGCCTACGAGCCAGCCTTAATACAGGAACTGATCTCAATTGGGTCACTTTATCAGCAGCAAGGAGATCATAATTTAGCCTTACAGTTTTTTGACCAGGCACTTCACATTAACAGGGTCAACCTGGGCCTGTTTAATCTTGACCAAGAGCAGATCATTGATATGAAAATTGCCAGTCATGTTGCACTTGGTGATTTATATGAAGCTGATCTGCAGCAGGAGTACCTTCTTTATATAAAGCGTAAAGAATACGGCAGCACCAGCCTGGAAATGCTGCCGGCCTTGTCTGAATATGCTGACTGGAATATTTTTGCCTTTGATTCAAGGCTCGCCATGGACCCTACACAAACTTATGCAGCCGAGGCCAGTGTTTATACAGAAGACCAGGTGAACAATGCCATCGGGGAAGAAGATCTGCGTACGGTTCGATTATTAAATGCACAGAATATCTACCGCACAATAATCAATATCCTGTTAAGCAACTACGGTGTATCTGACCGCCGTCTGCTGGACATGGAGAAAAAGCTCGCACTCACTAACTACTTTTTTGCTACAAATCTGGATGTAATGTCCAATGTCTCCAGCGGCAAGTCTCCCTCACAGGCTCTAAATTCATCCCAGGGATTCTATGATATGTCTCGAGTGTCTTCTAACTCGATGGGCTATCGTCATGGCCGCGAAGCCCTGGAACGCCGCATTGATTACATGCTTGACATGCAGGATGTATCTCCGCTGGAACTGGCCCAGGCAAGGATTGATCTTGCTGACTGGCTGCTGCTTTTCAAGAAACGTACTGCAGCCCTCGATCTCTACCAGGAAGCGTATAACGCCCTAGCAGCGACTGACACACCCGAGGAAAGTATCAATGATCTTTTCAGCCCGGTTTTCCCTCAAACGATTCCTACCTTTATCGACTATCGCTATTCTAGGGCTACTCTCGGCGTTCCTGAAGATCAGCCTCTTGAATACCATGGTTGGATAGATCTTCGGCTTGAAATCAATCGTTACGGGCAGACCCAGAATGTTGAAATAATTGGACAAAGTGACAGCACAACCGATCCAGTGGCCATACGCTTGTTAAGACAGGTGCGAAATTCCACATCATTTAGGCCACGAATCGGGGATGGCATCCTGCTTGATCAGGACCTTGTTGAAACGCGTTATTACTATAGTTACTAAACCAGCCTGGCATTTCAGCCAGGATTCACTTTATCTTTATCTTTATCTTTATCTTTATCTTTAT
>RFVC01000105.1 GCA_009922595.1 Gammaproteobacteria bacterium
ATTGGGATTGTTATCCAGCAGCACCTTTGCCGATAGGATCTGTCCATTCTGGCAGTAGCCGCATTGAGGCACCTGCTCATCGATCCAGGCCTGCTGAACAGGATCCAACTGCCCGTTCTGAGAAAGACCTTCCAGTGTAGTAATGTCGCCGCTGACTCCCGCGACGGGTGTTATACATGTGCGTACTGCTGCACCATTAATTATGGCCGTGCAGGCACCGCACTGGGCCAACCCGCAGCCATAGCGAGGGCCTTTCAGACCGATATCGTTGCGCAAGACATATAAAAGGGGAGTGGATGGATCGACGTCTACCTCGTGCGAGGTACCGTTGATGCTGAGCGTGAAGAGAGCCATGGCAATCTCCGTGTAAGCTTTAAGTTAAAGCCCAAGCGTAAAACAAGGACCTGTTGATTTCAACGTAATGACCCTGATCTTTGGGTGCTTTGTTAGGGTTATGCGTAAAGTCCTGCCACATAGCCTGACGACCAGGCCCACTGAAAATTGAAACCGCCGAGATGGCCGCTGACATCTAAGACCTCGCCAATGAAAAACAACCCAGGTTGCTGCCTAGCCTCCATGGTTTGTGAGCTGAGACCGTCAGTGTCCACTCCGCCGGTGTTGCAGTTCAGCAACCAGCGCCTTACCCAGCTGCTGTTGCAGGACAGTTTTCAGCAGGCTTTTGCCTTTTGTGCGTTTTTCTTCACACAACCATTCCCCTGCGTCCTTACCCGGTAACAGGTTGATAGCAATAGTGTCCCCTGGATGCCAATAGCTGGATATCTGCAGAATTGACGGTCCGCTGAGACCGCGATGGGTAAACAACATGCTCTCTGTAAATGTTTGTCCGTTGCAGCTGACCTCGATGTGAGCGGATAACCCGGAGAGTTTTTCACACAGTGATTTGACGTTATCAGTAAACACAAATGGCACAAGTCCGGCACGGCGTTCGGTGAGCTTCAAGCCAAACTGGCTGGCTATGTCGTAACCCATGCCGCTGCCTCCAAGCGTGGGAATGGAAAGTGCACCTGTTGCGACGACCAGTGAATGGCAGGTAAGCAAATAATCTTTTCCAGGTTTCTCTTTTACCTGCTGTAGACTCACCTGGTAGCGGTCATTGTTGCTCTTGTTTTTAGAGGACAGCAAGTCGATGTCCTGAATTTGGCAGTGAGTGTTGATGGTGACACCGGCGTCTTCACAGCGGCTGCGCAACATTTCCAGAATTTGTTTGGCGGAGTCTTTGCAAAACAGCTGCTGGTGTTTGCGTTCCTCGTAGTCAATGCCGTGTTCCTCGACAAGCTTGATGAAGTCCCACTGCGTGAAGCGTTTAAGTGCGGATTTGCAAAAGTGAGGATTAGCAGACAGGAAGTTCTCAGGCTCCACGCTCATATTGGTGAAATTGCAGCGCCCGCCACCGGACATAAGAATTTTTTTGCCGATCTTGTTGGATTTTTCCAGTACAAGGACACTCCTGCCGCGATCGGCAGCGGTAATGGCACACATTAAACCGGCGGCACCTGCTCCTAGGATGATGACGTCATAATTATTAATACTTAGAAGACTCCTGCAGGCTGAGTGTGTTCATCTTAATTGCGAAACTCTGATCCCTGTTATTTACAAGTGGGTGATCGGGGGAAGTGGGGCTTTTATTTCAAGCCCCTTTTGCTGCAATTTGAAGAATTAAAGTAATGACTAATCGCTGGACGGTGGCGGTCCAAAATTTCTGCCGCAGTTCGGCGTCGTGCAGGCTGTTACCTCGTGAATATAGCGGTTCATGCCGCCCTCAACGCGAAACTGCTGACTGGCCGGCGTGCCTGGATGGTAAGGCCCCAGCCCGGCGTCGAGCCAGGAAAAGTTGTGGAAGATGCTTACAGCGCCGATGGTCGTATCAATCACAAAGCGGCGGCTGCCTGTTTTGATCGGCTGCGGAAATGCCCCCATGGTGCAGGTCTGTCCCTCGGGGTCCCTGTTGCCGGTATAGATACGGCCTTCAAGGCGGGCGCAGGGTGTGCCGTGTGGTACAGGCAGGAAGGGGTCGCCCCAGTTGTTGATATAGGCCTCTGCCGCAGCCCGGATAACTTCTCTTCTTTCGCGCTGGTCTTCGGGAATAACACCCCAATCTTCCTGCTGAGTATGAGTAAGGAACACATCGGCACCAAAGACCCAGTCGTCTTCATCAGTTACGACGGATTCCATAATAGTTACTTCTCTATCGTGGTTCGCCTCCATGCGCGTGTGAATGACATAGGGGTGCGAATGAGAGGCGGCAACAAACTCGGTAAAGGTGGCGCACAAGTCCGTATCGTGAAAACTGCGGGTGAAGTCCGGTGTTATAGCTTCGGATAACATGCCTTCTGCAATGCCCATGGGATTATCATTTTCACCGTAATAAGCACTTTCAGCCAAAGGCATCATCGCAGCATTACCTGCGATTTGTGCATTGATATACGTATCGGCCAATTCCTGAAGCGTCTCGCGGCTGCATTGTGCCCAGGCACTGGTCATAGAGAGAATGCCTACCAGTATGATGGTGCAGTTCTTGATGGTCGTATGTGCTATTTTTTTCATTTTAATTTTTCCTTGGAATTATCAACTGACGACGATGCTGCCACTGCCATAAGAAGCCCCTGGTGCGTGGTCACCGCTAACTAGCACCTTGACCCATATGGCATCCTGGTAGATGAAGTAGGACGTCATTCTTCAAGCGTGGCCAGGTAGGCGATGACATCCGCCCGGGTCTTGTCGTCCGGGATCAGCATCGGCATGAGAGTGCCGGGCACCATGGCCATGGGGTTTACCAGGAATTGATCGAGCGTCTGCGGGCTCCAGGTGAGCCCGGAAGCCTTGAGCGCCTCCGAGTACTTGCCGAAATCAGGCTGGCTGCCTGCTGGCCGACCGACCACCCCGAGCAGGTTGGGGCCTTCCACGGGACCGCCCGTTTTTTGCGTAGCATGGCAGACGCTGCACATGGTGTTGAAGGTTGCCTTGCCGTGCTCGATATCCGGCCTGGCCACCGTCATGCCGTCTGCCGCACACGCGGAAGCTGCTGAAACGACTGTGGCAAGGACGAGGAAACGGATAAAACGGGGCATTAACTGTAGGCTCTGGATGGTCGGCAACGGTTTAGGGCCGGCACCGGTGATGCTGCGGCCGGGCGTAAGTGTAACAAAGTACTCTTGCCGGTGGTCTATCTTCCGGAATATCCCCGGTTTTCACTTTTTTTTCACAAAGTAAGCGAATAACATCGCATAAGCTTTGCCATAAAATCTGGCTCCTATTTCACTGGTTCGACATTCATTTTGGTTTAGGGAATCAACATCATGAAAATGCATAAACGCGCGTCCTTACTGTCCTGGTTGCTGCCGGTCGGTTTCCTGCTTGGCGCCGCCCACGGCGCCCTAGCGCAGGGTGCCCTCTGGTCCGA
>RFVC01000106.1 GCA_009922595.1 Gammaproteobacteria bacterium
AAAACAGAAAAGGCGATTCTGCAGGCCATTCGCGAAATTTCTGAGGGGCACACATCACTGGTCATAGCGCACCGACTGTCTACCGTAGTCGATGCCGATAGGATACTGGTAATGGACCGGGGGAAGATTATTGAGTCTGGCACCCATAACGAACTACTGGCCATGGGGTCGACCTACTCACATATGTGGCAGCTACAGCAGCAGCAAAGAGAAAGTTCGGAAGAGACTGCTTTTTAAGGATAAGACAACAAAAACTATAGCCTCGAGAGCTCAGTAGTTTCATGGGCCCAATAAAAAAGGCGCCGAAGTGGCGCCTTTTTCTATTGGGTTTGTGCTTACTGGCAGAGTTCAGAGTCGATGCTGCTCTCATCAAAGTCGCGCTGGCTGGTGCCGGCAAATAATCTCTGACAGGTTTCGGCAATCAGTACAGTCTGAGCATTACCTTTGAGGCTGCCATCACGCGCACGTGTGCCGGTAATGATCACTTCAGTGCCGATCTCCAGCGTATTGCGGGTCCAGCCACGGCGCATGAGGCCGTTCGGGCTGCCCATCTCAAAGCCCCACTCCTCAAAGTCACCTTCCTCGTTTTCCACTTCCAGGAAGATGTAGGTGTGAGGGTTGGTCCAGTCAACCTTGATTACTGTGCCGTTGATGCTAAGGGGGCTGTTTGCGTCAAACTCCGCAGCGAATGAATGGTGGGCGTTCACATGCACGGAAGATATTGTCCCTAGTGCGCCAAGTAAGATTGCCAGTAGTTTTGTTTTCATGGATTTACTCCAAAAAGATTCTTCTAATTAAGGGTGATGTCAAATGTGCCCTTTGAATCACCAATTGTATAAGCGCCCCTGTACTTTCTGTTTGTCCAAGAGCCCAAGTTTGTTAGCTTTCCCTCCATGACCAGCTTGCCGTCAGGCATGTCAGCCTCAATTGTTAGTGTCCAGCTTTCCGCCTCAAGTGAGACGCTGTCAATTTCAACACCGCGGCGTCCGGGATTGATGGTTCCGGTGAGCTCTCCGTCCCAGGCCTCTATAAGTAGGCGAATGCGCTGGTTGTCCTCAGCAGTAAACGGAATCAAGTCGCCTGACCAGGATCCTGTTGCCGGGTGTCCGGTCTGAGCAAGGGCAGGTAATACGGCACCGAGCATTGTGCAAAGTAAAAGATATTTTTTAATCATTATTGACTCCCTGATTACCTAAAGACAATATCCGAAAACTGGATTTGACATAGTAGGAAACATTAGAGAAGTTTACTAAAATCTGCCGAAAATAATACACCCTTATTCCATACAACACGTTTAATCCACTGAATTTACACAAAATCCAGTACGCCTTCTAAACCGAACTTTATAGCTCTACAGGAGTAAATATGACAATAATTAGAATAAACACATTAATTTGTATCTCAGCCCTACTGGCTAGTTGTGCCGCCCAACCAACTGTCCAAAGTCAGGAGGCTACAGAGACAAGTGCTCCACAAAACACAAATGTTGTCGCGGCAAATACAAATTCTGAGCCTGATCCAAATGAGATGATATGCAGGAGGGAGCAGGTTACAGGCAGTAACTTTAGAAGACGTGTATGCATGACACGTGCTGAGAGGGATCAGAGGATGGAGGAGAGCAGAGATGAGGCTCTATTGAGGCGTTCATCTCAAAGGAATACACTTCCAGCGACACAATAATTAGATCAATGAGTAATATTTTACAAACGAAATTAACAACTCTAGGGCTTGTTGGATTATCGTCCATAAGCTTTGCCATCAGTGCTCAAGAGAACACGATCGTCTCCTGCGCCGATATCAAGGATTCAGAGTCTCGACTCAGCTGTTACGATAAGGCGGCGGAATTAAGCCGAGATTTGCCTGTTGTGCGACTGCCCAGAGGCGAATATTCTTCGCCAAGCTCAGGATCAGAGCCCGCACCCGCCCGTGTAGACCAGTTTGGTTTTGGCCGAAAAGGTGATGGTGCTCGCACGCGAAGTTACCGAGTGGTGGAGGCAAAACATAATGACTTCACAGGGTGGACTATTGAATTTGACAATGGGAGCACCTGGAAGCAGGTAGGAGCCGAAGACTTTCGAATTGAGATAGGTAGCCTATATTCGATTCGTAGAAATTCATTCAATTCATACATGCTTTCAAACGAAAAGGATAACAACAAGATTAGAATTTCTAGAGTTGACTGATACCTATCGCTATTACCACAAATAAAGGCTTAAGAAATTCTCAAAAAAAAACCCCGCTCTAATGAGCGGGGTTTTTTTGTATCTACCAACTTCTAATATTTAGAAGCTGTAGTTATAACCAACCCTGTACATACGACCACGAGGGTCAAACAGGGCGCTACCGGTAGTAGTCAACGTGTTGGCTACCAGTGGTGGCTCCTTGTCGCCTACATTCAAGATGGCCAGGGTAACCGAAGAGTCACCGTTGCCGGGTATGTTGTAGGAATACAGGAAGTCGTGGAAGCTTGCGCTGCCCTCGATAGTGTTGTACTGGAACGCGCCTGGGTTACGCAGCTCGGTTCCAGAGGTGTGGCGTGTAGTCCATCGACCGCTGTGGTTTCCTCTATCAAAAGTCACCACCAGATTTGCACGGTCCTGGGGGTTGGTGCCAACACCAGAGACACCACCACCGTCAGTACCCACAACGTCGATCAAACGACCGTCGTTGGTTGTACCCGCGTAGCGGTTAACGTGCGCGCCAGCCAGCCTGACCATGGCCTCGCCGCCGAAGACGTCAAAGTCATAGCTCACGCTGTAGTCGAAGCCGCGAGTTTCAACGCTATCTCTATTAACATAGGAAGAGTTGAACAGCTGGAAGTCCAGACCTGTGATACAGCCGCTTGGCAGAGGATCGGAAGCATTTCCGCTCCAGCGTCCAGTGACCTCACACACCTCTCGAGGACGACCTGGGAAGACCTGGTTACGTGGATCATCGATGAAGCCATCTGCCATGTCTTCCAGCAGGATATCATCTGGGCTTACCGTTGTGATCAGGTTGGTAAACTCATAATCCCAGTAGTTAATTTCCACGGTCCACTGGTCGTTCACGTCCCATGTAAAACCAATTGTCCAGTTGTCAGACTCTTCTGGAGCCAGGTTAGGATTACCTCGAGCAATCGCACGGGCCTGGGTTACCTCACCACCGACAGGGCGGATCGTTGTGCCTGACGCTCCGATACCGTTGGACTGGAACTCAGAACCAAGGCGGAACGAGGAACCGGCCGAGGCACGGACAAAGAGATTGTCCTGAGGCGTCCAGAGCAGGCTTGCCTTAGGCTCAACGGAGCTCTGTCCCAACGTGTCCTCGTAACGAGCCGCAAGGCTGAACTCGAGGGTATCGGTTGGGAACATCACCATCT
>RFVC01000107.1 GCA_009922595.1 Gammaproteobacteria bacterium
TAACGCTGTAGTAACGCAGTTCCAGGCCCTCATTTTCAACCAGCGTTCTGGCCGACTTGTCGGCACGCACATTAAAACCAATGATGCTGGCCCTGGACGTTTGCGCTAGTTGCACATCAGTTTCAGAAATTCCGCCTACACCGGAAGAAATAATATTTACTGATACTTCGTCATTGCCAAGACCCAGCAGTGAAGAAGAAATAGCTTCAAGGGATCCGCGCACATCGGTTTTTAGTACGACATTGAGAACCTGCTTGTTGTCATCGCCCATGGTGGCAAACATGCTCTCCATCTTGGCGATCTGCTGCTTGGCCACCTGGTTTTCGCGGAACTTGTTGAGGCGAAATTCCGCTACTTCCTTGGCTTTCTTCTCATCCTTCACGATGATGAATTCATCACCCGCATCGGGCGTGCCGTTCAGGCCCAGAATTTCGACTGGAATTGCAGGACCGGCTTCCTTAATCTGGTTGCCGTTTTCATCAATCATGGCCCTGACCTTGCCATATTCATGGCCCGCCAGGATGATGTCTGACATTTTCAGCATACCGTTCTGAACCAGAACTGTGGCAACAGGTCCCCTACCCTTGTCGAGACGGGATTCAATAATGAGACCCTTGGCAGGTCCCTGATCAAATGCTTTAAGTTCCAGCAGTTCAGCCTGCAGCAGCACTGCTTCCATAAGCTCTGGAATCCCTTTACCGGTATGTGCAGAGACCTCGATGAACTGCGTGTCACCTCCCCAGTCTTCAGGCGTGAGTCCTTTCGCGGCCAATTCATTCTTGACGCGATCAGGATCAGCACCATCTTTATCCATCTTGTTGATGGCAACCACGATCGGCACTTCTGCCGCCTGCGAATGCTGGACAGCTTCTTCCGTCTGGGGCTTAACGCCATCATCACCGGCTACAACCAAGATAACGATATCCGTGGCCTGTGCTCCGCGCGAACGCATGGCACTGAATGCCGCGTGACCCGGTGTATCCAGGAAGGTAATCATGCCGTGCTCAGTATCAACATGGTAAGCACCGATATGCTGGGTAATGCCGCCGGCCTCACCTTCGGTAACTGAAGATTTGCGAATGTAGTCCAACAGGGAAGTCTTACCATGGTCAACGTGACCCATTACCGTCACAACCGGGGCTCTTGCAACTTCTTCGCCCTTGTACGTGATGGAGTCTGCCAGGTCTTCTTCCAACGCATCATCAGAAACAGGCTTGGCTTTGTGACCGAGTTCCTCGACAAGCAGAATGGAAGTATCCTGATCCAGTACATGGTTGAGTGTCGCCATTACCCCCATTCCCATCAGCGACTTGATCAACTCACCACTCTTCAGTGACATACGCTGTGCGAGATCACCCACTGTGATGGCTTCCGGGATTTCAATTTCCTTAGCGATAAACTCAGTCGGTTTCTCGAATTTGTGTTCCTTCTGGCCCTGGCTCAGCTTGCGGCGACTGCGTCTGCGGGCGCTGTCATCAAAATCTTCATCCTCATCAAGAATAAAGTCATCGCTGGAGCGAATCGGCTGGAATTTCTTCGGCTCGTCTTGGTCCCGTCTGCGTAGACTGCTCTTTTTCTTATCCTTGCTTTCTGACTCTTCACGCTGACTGTCTTTACGTGTTGCACCTTTCTTGTATTCTTTACGCTGCTCTGTGGCTTCATCAACGGGGACATCTGGAGCGGAACGCTTTAGGCTGACCGTTGACGATTTGGCAGGTGCTTCTTTGGTACTGGTCTTTGCAGACTCGGCCTGACGCGCTTTTTCCCGTGCTTCCTGCTCTTCCTTTTCCCGTCTCTCAGCCTCACGACGCTCGGCTTCGATCTGCGCTTCTTCAACACTGCGCTTTACATAGATACGCTTTTTACGCACCTCAACATTAACCGCTTTGCTGCGCCCCTGATTATCGGAGGTTTTCAGGGTTTCAACTGTTTTACGTTTCAGCGTGATGCGACGAGGCGTCGCGCCACCTGAAGTGTCCTCACCATGCTTGCTCTTCAGGGACTGCAGGAGAGTCACACGCTCATCGTTGGTCATCGTGTCATCAGCTTTTGTCTGGGGCAGACCAGCTTCCTTGACTTGCTCAAGTAAGCGGTCTTCCGGAACGCCGACCATTTTGGCCAGTTCACTGATCGTTACATCTGCCATTCAACTCTCCGACTATAAATGCTAGTGAATTACTACTTTTCTATAAACCCGGGTAAGGAGCAGCCTTACTCTGGAGCCTCGGCCTCTTTGCCTTCTTGCCCTTCGTCACTTTCACTGGCTTCCTCTTCCTCATCAGCAAACCATGGCGCTCTCGCTGTCATTATGAGCTCACCGGCTCTTTCTTCCGTCATGCCTTCCAGCTCCATCAATTCATCAATGGACTGCTCGGCAAGGTCTTCCATAGACAACACACCTAAACCTGACAAGGCCAGCGCAAGCTCATTGTCCATGCCATCCATGTTTAGCAGGTCATCCTTGATACCAGCCTTACTGATATTTTCTTCTGATGCGATAGCCCTGGTCAGCAGAGCATCCTTCGCCCTTGAGCGCAGCTCGTTGGCAATCTCCTCATCGAAATCCTGGATCGAGGAAATTTCTTCTAGCGGGACATAGGCAATTTCTTCAAGCGAAGTGAAACCTTCCTGCACAAGAATCTCAGCTACATCGTCATCAACATCCAAGGCCTCCATGAACACCTTGATAGTGCCTGCAGATTCTGTCTGCAGTTTTTCAGCTGCACTTTCTTCACTCATGACATTAATAGTCCAGCCAGTGAGTTCACTGCAGAGACGAACATTTTGTCCATTACGGCCAATCGCCTGCGCGAGGTTTTCCTCTTCAACAGCGACATCCATTGTGTGTGTATCTTCATCCACAACAATAGACGCCACCTCTGCTGGCGCCATAGAATTGATTACCAGCTGTGCCGGGTTGTCATCCCAGAGAATGATATCGATCCTTTCATTAGCAAGCTCATTGGAAACCACCTGCACACGTGAACCACGCATACCAACACAGGCTCCGACAGGATCGATACGCCCGTCATTGGTTTTCACCGCCAGCTTGGCCCGCGAACCGGGATCCCTGGCCGCACCCTTGATTTCAATAATTTCTTCCGAAATTTCCGGCACCTCTATCTTGAACAGCTCAACCAGCATGGCTGGAGCAGTTCGGCTCAACAGCAGCTGTGGTCCGCGCAGTTCAGTCCTGACTTCAAGCAACAGGGCACGAAGCCTGTCATTAATGCGGAAGGTTTCTCGCGGAATAAGATTTTCACGCGGTAGCAGCCCCTCGGCGTTATTGCCAAGATCAACGATTACGTTATCGCGAGTCACTTTTTTCACAGTACCGGAAACCAGTTCACCGACTCTGTC
>RFVC01000108.1 GCA_009922595.1 Gammaproteobacteria bacterium
AGAGCATGACTGCGCCCCATATTGCCAATGCCTGCTACCAGAACACGGATCATTTTACGGCTCCTGAAGTTATTCCTCTGATCAATTGCTTGGAAAAAATCAGATAAAGCACCAGAACCGGAAACATCGCCATCGACAATGCCGAGAGGACCGCATTCCAGTCGGTAACTAATTGGCCGATGAATACCTGTGAGCCAAGCGTAAGCGTCTTTGTTGCTTCACCGGGCGCAAGGATCAATGGGAACCACAGGTCGTTCCAGATGGGAATCATGTTGAAAACAGCCACTGTCGCAAGCGCTGGTCTCACCAACGGTAACACCAGAACAAAGAAAATTCGGTATTCAGACAATCCGTCAATTCGCCCTGCATTTTTCAGATCATCCGACACCTGTCGCATGAATTCGGACAAGATGAAAATGGCAAGTGGCAGGCCTTGCGCAATATAGACGAGGATCAGGGCCGTCAGTGTGTTCACCAAATTGCTTGCAACCATAATTTGCAAAATGGATACTGTGCCAAGCCGGATCGGAATCATGATTCCAATGGCAAGATAAAGGGCCATTAGCGTGTTGCCCTTGAACCTGTACTCAGCAAGCGCAAAGCCGGCCATTGCACCGAAGAGCAGGATGAAAAAGAGCGATGCCACGGTGACAATCAGCGAATTCTGGACATAGAGAAAA
This sequence comes from Gammaproteobacteria bacterium, assembly GCA_009922595.1. Classification (GTDB taxonomy): domain Bacteria; phylum Pseudomonadota; class Gammaproteobacteria; order Pseudomonadales; family Pseudohongiellaceae; genus Eutrophocola. Next base: position 681 of record RFVC01000108.1, read on the forward strand.
AAGTCCCCCTGCCGAAACACTGTTTCAAAACCGATGAGTGAAAATGTATCACTATTTGGCAGGGAGAGAGGGTCACGGAAGATCGCCTTACGTGTCTTGAAACTGTTTATGATGATGATAAAAATCGGAAACAGCGCCACCACCGTATAGGCGGCCAACGCCCCATGGGCGAGCAGGATATTCGACATATTGTGCTTCACGCGCCGCATGGTTGCTCCTTCCCACCTATAGTTGATATCGCGTCATGCGCATCTGAATCCCAAACAGATATATACAAACACCTGTCAGAATGATCAGGAACATGATCATGGCCACAGCTGCACCCATATTTGGATCGCCAAGCTGCATCTGGAAGCCAAAAAAAGTTCGGTAGAGAAATGTGCCAAGTATGTCTGTGGCATAATTTGGACCTGCCAACGCCCCTTGTGCCGCATAAATCAGGTCAAAGGCGTTAAAATTTCCGACAAAGGTCAAAATCGAAATGATGCCGATCGCCGGAAGAATCAGAGGGAGTTTGATCTTCCAGAAAGCTGACATGCCGGTTACGCCGTCAACTTCGCCAGCTTCAATCACCTCCTGCGGAATGGATAACAGCGCCGCATAGATGAGCATCATTGGAATGCCGACATATTGCCAGACCGAGATCAACGCCAGGGTCGTGAGGGCATATTCTTCTTTGCCAAGATAGGGAGCAAACAAAAATTTCAGGCCGACAGCGTCAAGCATGTCAGGTGCTATTCCCCATAGCGGCGAGAGAATGAGTTTCCAGGCAAATCCTACAATGACAAAGGACATGACTGTCGGCACAAAAATTGCCGAGCGATAGAAGCCTCGCAATACCAGCATGTGGATGATGAAAAACCAGACATTATTTACCAGCGCATTCCAGAACGCACCTGACCAGCGCGGGTCACCAAACAAGGTCTTAAAATTGCCAAATCCAACAAACGAGGTTTGTTGTTCAAACGTAGTATACAGCGAAAGTTGCAAAGTGCCGAAAAGAGGAAAAATCATGAAGGTGCTGTAGACAAGCACCGCCGGAGCCAGAAAAATCGCGATATGCCATCGGGTTTTGCGCTGCCGATGAGATGTCGTTTGTGTCTGCATCAAGATGCTGGCTCCACTTTACTGATGCCGGTGAAAAGAGAGGTGGGCGGTAAAGGACGGCATGGAATTGGCAAGGCCTGAGATATGACCCCTGCAACGAAATCGTAGCAGACATGGACAGCCCATCACATTTCAGGGCTGTCCACCAATTTCATTTTTTACCATTCCAACCTATTGCTGTGGTGCATACCAGCTGGCGAGACCCTTTTGCATATGTGCACCGGCCTCTTCTGGTGTCATTGAGCCCCGAATAACATTCGCCGAGGTGACCCAATATTCATTCGCCAGATTTGGTGTTCCACGCGAAAGGATCTGGTGATACGGCCGGATCGAGGATTTGCATTTGCTGCGCCACCCGACAAATTCCTGTGCAAGTGGATCAGTCATGGCAATGTTATGGTTGGACAATGAGAAAAAGCCCGGGAGTGAATTTGCGTAGAGATCGGCAAATTCTGCGGAACCAACCCAGTTCAGGAAGGTGCGCACGGCTTCAGGGTTCTTTGTCGCCTTGTTCATGCCAAGCGCAATATCCACATGATCTGAGATGTGGCATTCATCACCGGCGGCCTGAACCGGTGCGCGGAACGCGCCCATCTCAAAATCAGCCTGCGCGTTAAAGCCGGAAATTTCCCATGAACCAGCCGGATAGATTGCTGCCCGACCAAGTGTGAACATGTTTTGGCTGTCAGGGTAGGATTGTGCCTCATAGCCGTCACCCATGTATGGGCCCCATTTGGCAAGCTGGGCATAGGGCGCAATCCAGTCCGGATGTGTCAGCTTCATGTTGCCAGCTATCACAGCCTGACGGCCTGTTTCACCCTTCCAATAGTTCACACCAATATTGGCGTAGCCCATGGTTGCGGCTTCCCACTGATCGGCAACACCCATCGCCAGAGGGACATAATTGCCGTCCTGTTTGATTTTCTCGAGAGCGGCAAAAAACTCGTCAACGGTTTCAGGCACTGAAACACCGACTTCCTTAAAGGCATCCTTGTTGTAGATGAACCCGTGGATCACTGAAGCCATCGGCACACAGAATGTGGCTGAACCATCGTCAGTGCTCCATCCGGATTTGGCTACAGCGCCAAAATTTTTCATGTTGTCGAGATCACCGACTTCGGCAAGATGTCCTGCCTTGTAGAGTGACAGCGATCCATCAAATGGCCGGCAGGTAATCAGGTCTCCTGCTGTTCCCGCCTCAAGTTTCGCGTTCAATGCCGAGTTATATTGTGCAGGTGCTGTTGGTGCAAAAACCACCTTGATTCCGGGGTTTTGTGCTTCAAAAGCCGGAATGATCTTCTGTTGCCAAATCGACAAATCGTCATTACGCCAACTTTCAATGGTGAGGGTGACATCCGCTGACGCGCTCCCGACACCGGCCAACATCAGCGCCATGGTAGCGCCCACTAAAGCTTTAAATTTCATAGTAACTACTCCCCAAACTTGATTACGGACTTGCTATCGGTCTGGGATGTCAATTTTC
>RFVC01000109.1 GCA_009922595.1 Gammaproteobacteria bacterium
CGGCTACGTCATCAATTTCGACATCCCCAACGAATCAGAAACCTATGTGCATCGGATCGGCCGCGTGGGGCGGGCAGGTGAAAAAGGCATTGCCCTCTCTTTGTGCGAACCCGAAGAGAATGCCTACATCCGGGACATAGAAAAACTCATCGGCAAGAAGATCCCGCTGAACCAGGACCATCCCTTTCCCCAAACGGACAAACCCATGACCAAGGCGGAAAAAGCCGAGTTTGAAAAAGAAAAGCAGAGAAGACGACAAGAATTCTTTGCCAACCGCAACAAGAACAAATCAAGGAAACGAGGCTTTCCTAAAAAGAAATAACCACCAAACACCAGCCTATGGGAAGATCCCAAGAATCCTTCGGGAAAAAAGAGCGCGAAAAGAAGCGTCAGAAAAAACGCGAGCAAAAAAAGTTGCTTAAGGAAGAACGCAAAGCCAACTCCAATAAGGGTGCTGACATGGACAGCATGATCGCCTATGTCGATGCCTACGGAAACCCCACAGACACTCCGCCGGATCCCACTGTGGAAAAAGAAGAGATCTCTGCTGAGAGCATCGAGATCGGAGTACCCAAAAGGGAAAAAGAGGCCAAGCCTTTCGAGAAAACTGGGAAGGTCGCTTTCTTCGACACCTCCAAGGGCTACGGATTCATCAATGAGGAGATCTCAGGCGAACGCTTTTTCGTACACGTCACCGGGCTGATCGACAGCATTCAAGAGAACGACCAGGTGCGCTTTGAACTGGAAAAAGGACCCAAGGGTCTGAATGCGGTGAAGGTGGAGAAGATCTGAACGCCTTCAAAACAAGCTGAAGCCACTGGACCCAGCGTGCGCTGAGAATTCTTTACCTTGGGTGCTCGAAAAATCTCGAGTCATGAAAAAATCATTGCTTTTTCTGTTTGTATGTGCGGTATTCAGCCTTTCGGCACAGAGCGAACAGCGCGCAGAAGTGATCCAAGCTGACGCGGTTCAGAGTACAGAGGATCTGTCTGTTGCCGAAAACGCAATAAAGCCAGTGCAGGCTGTGCAGGCCAAAAAAGCCTCCTGCTGCAGCAAGAAATCAAATGCATCTTCTTGCTCTTCCAGCAAAAGCGCGAAGGTCGAGACAGCGTCAACTGAAGCCAAAGGGGGCCAGACAGCAGCCATTCAGTCTCCGGCAAAAAAGAAGGCTTGTTGCAGCAAGGGCGGCAGCAAATCAGGCTGCAGCAGTTCAGCCACAGCTCAGGTCCGCTCAAAAGCAGAAGAGTCTGAAAAAGAACGTTCTGGCACACAACAGTAGGCTGGAAGTCGATTTCCTACAGACTGCCTGAGGCCACCACAAATCAAGATAAAAGCCGCTCCCAACGAGCGGCTTTTTTTATTCCAAAAAAAAACAGCACTCAGGCTTCTATCTGCAGCCAGTAGCTTCCGCCGTGCTGTTCCACACCGGCCAGGTTGGAATGCGCCCAAAGCGGTGCCAAATGGGCCGAAAGTTCAGGGTCTTCCGAAACGAAGTAACAGGGAAACAGGGTGCGGTACTTGACCGGATCCAGAAGAATAAAAAGGGCGAGGCCGTACTGTTCTGAGTAGAACCGATCGCACATGAACTGAGGGTAGTCATAGGGAATGTAGATGTCGTGAAAGTGCACGATCACACCTTTTTTCAGCCGAGGCAAAATCTCCATAAAGACCACCAGCGAATCGGAATTGGGCAGAATGCGATGGGAGTTGTCGATGAACAAGATGTCGCCAGGGGCCAGTTCGTTCACCAGATCCAGCGAACACTCCTCAAACGGCTGGCGCAGGACACGATCTGAAAGCCCGTCGACTTCCACCCTTGGAAAGGGGTCGATGGAGACGATCTCCATTTCGGGATGTTGCTCCTTCTTGGCCTTGAAAGCCACTTTGGTCGAGTTGCCGCTGCCGATCTCCACATACTTTTTCGGCTTGTGCTTTGCGATCATGGCGTACAAGCCCGCAATGTCCAATCCCGGCAGGAATTCGTTGTTCCAAACCGGCTCAGTGGAAGAGGTGCTGCTGCCAGAAGGACGGATGGCCTGAAGATTCTCTTTATAGGAAAGTATCTCCTCTATGAACCCCCGATAGTCTGCTCTTCCCTTTTCCACAGCAGCCAACAATTCTGGATGCGCAGGTTTCCCATGTCCATAGCGCGGAACAAAACGCACGCGGTATTCCAAAAAGAGTGTTTGGACCTTAGGATGAAGAAAGCGATACAGGGATCTGAGCATGCCCAAAACTATGGATTCAATTCCTGCGCAGCAGACCCCTAGGGCCTAAGCAGAGGTACGGGACAAACGAAGACCGAGAAAGATCAGGAGCCCAAGCGCTGCGAGGACGATCGCTCCAATGCGCACTCCACCAGAAGGGGCAGAGATCCAGGGGATGAGCTGACTGATGCCCACACCCAGACAGATCGACGCGGCATTTCTCAATAGCCTCCTCTTTTTTGCGCTGTCCATAAAGTCTTCTTTGACGTTCACCGACACAATTTTACAATCAATTTACGTTGAGAGGAGGCTGCGCGACGCATCTTTTATATTTTTAGCCCGCTTTAATAAGACAAAACACCCTAAACCGAATTTTCTCATGAAAAAGGTTCTCTTGCTCAGCACCTTGTTTTCCCTGGCCCTTACGTTGTCGTACAGCGCTTTTGCTCAGGAAGAAACAGACAGTGCCACCATGGAGCAAACCTCCGATACTGCTGCCATGGAGCAGGAAATTGATTCAGCCGCCGCAATGGAAGAAGCCGCTCCAGAGGAAGTGGTCGAAGAAGTCGTTCAGGCAGAAGTAGCTGAAGATCCTTCCTTCCAACAGATCATCAAGACCAAATTCATTGAAGGTGGTCCTGAGTTCATGGGAATCGTTTTGATCGCTCTGATCCTAGGCCTTGCCCTGTGCATCGAACGGATCATCTACCTGAACATGGCCACCACCAACAATGCGAAACTGCTCGAAGAAATCGACGGTGCAATGAGCAGCGGAGGTGTGGAAGCCGCCAAGGAGGTGTGCAGAAACACCCGCGGACCGGTGGCAAGCATCTTCTATCAGGGACTGGACCGCATGGAAGAGGGCCTGGAGATGGTTGAGAAATCGATCATTGCATACGGTTCTGTGCAAATGGGCAATCTGGAACGTGGCATCTCATGGATCAGCCTGTTCATCGCACTGGCCCCTATGCTCGGATTCATGGGAACGGTCATCGGAATGATCGGCGCCTTTGACGCCATCGAAGCCGCCGG
>RFVC01000110.1 GCA_009922595.1 Gammaproteobacteria bacterium
GCGGTACCGTACATGAATTGCCACATGCCAACGGCGCCGGCACGGCTTCTAACCGTAGGACGGAGTCCGCTTTCACCAAGGGCGAGATACTTGAGTTCATCAGGTACATTTTCTTCCGCGAAGATTTTCTCAATCATCGGGAAGTAGGTGTGACTGCGCTCTATCCAGATTTTTAAAAGTGTTTGTCGGTTCTGCAGGTAATCATTGATAGCTCTCTCGACAACACGATTTGCAGTCATCTTGATGGTCGGCGTAACCGGCAACTGCTCGGTCGCAATTATCGGCTTCTGAGTTTCACTATCAATATCAAGATCGCCAAGTTCAGTAGCTTCTTTGACCAGTGATTCAACAATTAGTGTGTCCCCAGATTCTGTAACTTCTTCAGTATCTAGGGCAGGATTCTGGGGGGTAAAGATCCCAGTCTGAAAATTACTGCAGGCTGTTAGCGTTGTAACAATCAAGCCGAGTGAGAAAAGTTTACAGCTTTTCCTGTAACTTCTTATCACGGAAAAAACTCACAAATATGGCGAACTTAGTAATTATCCATGAATTATGGGCTATATATAACTAAATTATCGGAAAATTATTACAAATGTGAGGCAGGCACAGTGGTCTGACTGTTGTTACTCACGGTCTACTTCAATCCCGTATTCATCCTGGTATTCCTCTACACGGCCACTCAGTTTCCTGGCGGCCCGCAAGAGTTTGGGGTTGGTCTCAAGCAGTTCGATGGTTTTTTGGCGCAGTTCCCGGTTTTTTTTCTTCAGCACTTCGTCGGCGAGATAGTTCACGCCTACCTGGTAAAGCTGGGCAGAGTTGGTTAGCTCATCCTTCATGTATTTCGTCTGGCAAATACGTTTGTGGATCAGGCTGCCAATAACACGCTGGGTTCTGCATTCAATTTTGAACTCCTCATCATCGATCAGCTCGTTAAGAATGGCGTAAAACTCATTCTCAGCTTGGTCGACCTGGAGTTTCAGATTAATCTTGCTCCTATCAGCTTCGACGATGATCTCCTCGGTGGCCGGCGTACCATCTGCAGCTATTGCCAGGCTGCTGATGAAATACATGCACGACAGGAAAAGAGGAGAAGACCTGGTGTCCATGGCTGCTAGCTCACCCTGATGACAACCTTGCCCATATGCGCCTGGCTCTGGAAATACTTGATGGCGTCTAGGGCTTCATCCATCTCAAACACCTTGTCGATAAGCGGATGAATGTCGTTGGCCTCTATCGTGGCGTTCATGGACTCGAACATCTGGCGAGAGCCAACAAAAATACCGTGAATACTGCTGCCTGTCATCATCAAGTTACGTGGATTGCATTCTCCATTGGGACCGGCAAGCACGCCGATCATGCCTATCTTCCCTCCCAGTCCAAGACACATCATAGACTTGCTGATAGTACCGACACCGCCAACCTCAACAACACAGTTAACACCCTGGCCGTTTGTGAGAGTTTTTACTTCCTCTTCCCAATCAGGATGATCCTTGTAATTCACACCCATATCGGACCCCATGGCTTTTGCTTTTTGCAGCTTCTCATCGCTGCTGGAAGTCACGATGGTCTTGGCTCCGGCGGCCTTGGCAAACTGTAGTCCGAAAATGGACACTCCCCCTGTACCCAGGAGCAGCACGGTGTCACCTTCACTGACCGGTTTGCCGGCTTCCATGATGGCGTGCCATGCAGTGACGCCGGCACAGGGTAGGCATGAACCTTCCTCGAAATTCAGGTTGGCTGGGATATGGACAAGATTATCTTCCTGGAAAACCCGAAACTCACTGAGTGCACCCTCTGCGGAATGGCCAAGGGCTGGATTCAAAAATGGGTTCGCGACGCCGTCATTCACGCCTTCAAAAAAAGTACCGGCGACTTTGTCGCCAACCTTGAAGCGGGAGACGCCATCGCCAACGGCTACAACTTCACCAGCGCCGTCCGAACACAATACGGTGTCCTTGGCGACTGGGCCGCCAAAATACTGACCCGCAATAATGCCAAGATCGCGAAAGTTAAGTGATACGGCCTTTATATTAACCAGAACCTCGCCGGGACCGGCCTCCGGTTTGTCGAGTTCGACCAGCGCAACACCTTCAATGGAAGTGCTGCTTGCTTTGAGTTGGAGCGCTTTCATGTTTTCTGCCTGAATGTCAGTTGGTACAAAATAGGGCCAGCATGATAACACGCACGATTGTGCTTGGAACCCGCTCGAGCCTCATCCAGCTAAACTGCTATGGTATGATCCGTCTCCTTTGGTAACTGGCGATTAAATGAAAGTTCTCGGAATAGAAACATCATGTGATGAAACTGGTATTGCGTTGTATGACAGTGAAAGAGGTTTGCTGGCAGATGCGTTATACAGTCAGGTAGAACTGCACCAGCAGTATGGTGGTGTGGTCCCAGAGTTGGCTTCACGGGATCATATTCGCAAGACGCTGCCACTAATACGGCAGGTCATGGACAATGCCGATTACAAGCTTCAGGATCTTGACGGATTAGCTTACACGGCCGGCCCCGGTCTTGCAGGTGCCTTGCTTGTGGGTGCTTCTATCGGGCGCTCACTCGGCATGACGCTGGGTATACCAACTCTGGGAGTGCATCACATGGAAGGCCACTTGCTGGCGCCACTGCTAGAGGAAAATGCCCCCGAATTTCCGTTTGTGGCCCTGCTGGTTTCGGGCGGGCATACGCAGCTGGTAGAAGTGCCGGAAATGGGTCGCTATACAGTGATTGGTGAATCAGTGGATGATGCAGCCGGTGAAGCTTTTGACAAGGTTGCCAAGATGCTGGAACTGCCTTATCCGGGTGGCCCGCAGGTGGCAAAACTGGCCGAGTCAGGCACACCAGGCAGGTTCGCCTTTCCAAGACCGATGACGAATCGCCCCGGACTGGATTTCAGTTTTAGCGGCCTGAAAACCTTTACGCTGAATACCATCCAGGACAATAGCGTTGAAGGCATGCTTGATGGGCAAACTAAAGCTGATATTGCCTTTGAGTTCCAGGAGGCTGTCGTGGATACGATGGTGATCAAGTGCCGCCGTGCTTTCCAGCACAGTGGAATGAACACCCTGGTAATAGCCGGGGGTGTCAGTGCCAATTCAAGACTACGGGAAAAACTGGCCCTCATGGCAAAACAGGAGGGCGGTAACCTTTACTATCCGGACCTTGCTCACTGTACAGATAATGGTGCCATGATTGCCTATGCAGGTTGC
>RFVC01000012.1 GCA_009922595.1 Gammaproteobacteria bacterium
ATGGGCAGCAGTTCTGACCTATCGGTTATGCAAGGTGCGGCAGACATGTTGTCCGAATTCGGGATTGATTCGGAGATTTCAGTAGTCTCTGCACACCGAACGCCGGAGGCTATGGTGGACTATGCCAGAGAAGCGGCTGGACGTGGCATGAAGTGCATTATTGCTGGAGCGGGCGGTGCGGCACATCTCCCAGGCATGGTGGCTTCGATTACAACACTTCCCGTAATAGGGGTGCCGATCAAGTCATCCAACTCTATTGATGGCTGGGATTCCGTGCTATCGATCCTTCAGATGCCCAACGGTGTGCCTGTTGCCACTGTTGCCCTTAACGGCGCCAAGAATGCAGGAATACTCGCAGCGCAAATGATTGGAGCGTATGACGGGGAAGTGGCAGCAAAACTTGCGGACTACAAGGAAGCGCTCAAGAATAAAGTTAAAAAGATGAATGAAGATATGAGTTGAAAGTTTAGAGTGCTAAGTTAGGAATAATCGCTTTTCAACTTTCAACTTTAAACTTTAAACTTCAAGCTGAAGCTAGCTCTCCCTCTGCATTTGCAATACCTTTCAGTTTTTTCGCATAGGCCATGAAACTCAAGGCCGTGAACTTCATAAACAGTCCATATACCAGCGTGACTGCCGCGTAGTCCGGCACGCCAAGCAGAGTGTTGGCCAGTACCAGTGCCAGTGACAGGTTCTGAATACCGATCTCGTAGGTGATCGATATGGTCTGATCAACGTTCAGTTTCATTAGGCGAGCGACGCCATAACCTGCCGCCATGCAGGTGATGTTCAGCACGAGGGCTGCGATTCCGGCCTGTACTAGATACACCTTGAGCGTTTCGATACTGAACACCGTATTACCGATAATAACCATGATCAATATGGTAATCGCCATCTTGCGCACTGGCTCCACCATTTTTTCGGCAAAACCTGGTTGGTATTTGCGTGTCACCATGCCGATGATGATTGGCAGAATTGTCAGCTGCGCAAGGTTTCGCATCATGTTGGCAATAGGGACATTTACCAGTTCACCGCTCTCGGCAAAAGTATTTAGTGCTAGCCAGGTTAGAAAGGGCATGGTGGCCACGGTAAAGAGGCTTGCTATGGATGTAAGCGTGACTGAAAGGGCAATGTCGCCGCGACTGGCAAAAACGTAGGCGTTGGAGGTAATTCCCCCCGGGCAGGCGGCAAGCAGTATCAACCCTATGGCAATGACCGGAGCCGGGTTCAGAATGAAGGCCAGCAAAAAGGCAATAATAGGCAGGAGCAGGAGCTGACCGAACAGGCCTATCAGCACCGCCTTGGGCATGATAATAACGCGCAGGATATCGTCAATGGACAAGGTCAGCCCGAGGCCCATCATAATCATGAACAGGCCAAACGGCACGATCAGCGTCTGGAAAATGAATGCTGGATCCATATATCTCCCCATTACGTAAGGTTTAAATGATATGAAAACAAAGTGAAGGTAACAAGGAGCAAGGAGTCTCTTTAAGACTGATATGGATGCGTTAACCAACAGAAACTTTAATTCTGTTGACAGAGAATTCAAGGAATTCAGGCAATCTTTGATCTTTTCACTAAGATATAATTGAAAGATGCCGGATAATCCGAATCCACAGGGCAAGGGGCTGGTGCCCCTGATGCAGGGGCTGGAAAGTCATCGACTTGCCCGTCTGCTGCCCCCTAAACAAATCGACCAGGTACAGATGGAGCTGTTCACCTCGATGTTTATTTTGCAGAGTGATTTTCGCTTTAACCCCGTCCCCAACAAAACCTACTACCTGTACCAGACGGAAGGCAGTTACCGTCTTCTTCTGGTAGGACCGCATGAGTGGGGTGCTACAGGGTACCGTGGACGTTATATTGGTTCATGCATTTTGCATGATGACCGTACCTGGACACTAGCCTTGGACCCGTCCATGGAGCACGATGAAGCCTTCATGGCCCATATCGCTACCGAGCAGGAAAAACTGCAGTTGGCGCTGGAAAAAGCGCTATCCATGGAAGACATTCTGCCGGTCTTTGAGGAATCCTTTGGTCATTACGGCAGAATACTCGCCTATATCCTGGGTAAATCGCTGGCTATATCAATGGATATGTCTGGCATAAAGCATCTAAATTACCAAGAAGCCAAAGGGCTGCTCGGTTATAAAAGCTAGACTCTTGCTGGTATTTTTTCTCTTGATTTCCGCCGAATCTGGCGCCACTTTTAATTCTTCCTGCTATAATCCGCGCGTTTTCAATTTCTCCTGAACGCCCAAAACATTATGTTTGATCAAATAGAAGCTCGTCCCGCTGACCCGATTCTTGGACTCTCTGCTGCCTACAAGAAAGACACTAATTCGAACAAGATTGATCTCGGAGTGGGGGTATACAAGGACGAGTCCGGAACCTGCCCGGTGATGAAGGCCGTAAAAACGGCCGAGCGTCGGAAATGTGATGTAGAGGATTCAAAAGCCTATATCGCCCAGGCCGGCCCGGAAGGATTTATCAGGCACACACTGAACCTTAACCTTGGTAATGCACATCCGGCGATCAGAGATGGTCGCTACAGCACGGTGCTTGCCCCCGGCGGTTCCGGTTCACTGCGTCTAGCCGCGGAATTTATTAACGGCAGTGCGCCCGGCAGTAAAATATTCGTAAGCAGCCCAAGCTGGCCAAACCATGTGCCGCTGCTGTCTTCTTCAGGCCTAACCCTGGAAGAATATCCATACTACGATCATGCCACGCATACCCTGGATTTTGATGCCATGATGGAAGCCCTGAAAGGGGCAGGCAAGGGTGACCTAGTGCTGTTGCATGGCTGCTGCCACAACCCCTGCGGCGCGGATCTGAACAATGATCAATGGCAGGCTGTCACTGATCTTGCCCTGGCCAATGGTTTTACACCTTTTATCGACATGGCTTACCAGGGGCTGGGCGATGGTCTCGACGAGGATGCCTTTGGTGCCCGTCTAATGGCGGAAAAGCTGCCTGAACTAGTAATTTGCTCCAGCTATTCCAAAAACTTTGGTCTTTACCGTGATCGTGTCGGAGCTGTGACCATTGTTACCAGTAACAGCGAAACTGCACAGGCGGTCGGTACACAGGTGGTAGCCAAAGCAAGAGAGATTTACTCAGTACCCCCAGCGCACGGGGCTTTCCTCGTGGAAATGATTCTGGATGATGAAGAGCTCACCAGCCAGTGGAATGAAGAGCTGACGCAAATGCGTGACCGCATCAACGGCCTGCGTCGCGAGCTTGTGTCAAAACTCCAGGAGAGGGGCGTCTCCAAGGATTTTTCATTCATACAGAATGAAAAAGGACTATTTTCGTTCCTGGGTCTCTCCAAGGAACAGGTTAGTTCGCTGGTTAATGATTACAGTATCTACTTGGTTGGCTCTTCCAGGATCAACGTGGCTGGTATCAACCAGGCCAACATTGACTACCTGGTTGAGAGTATTGCCAAAGTTCTGTAAAACCAAGTCAGTGCTAGCTGGGCGGATTAAAAGTTTAGGTCTAATGTAAGCCCGTAAACCCTGGGCTCTCCCAGTTGCGTGTAGCCCTTAGCGGTGTAGTCATCACGAGGGTCGTTGCCAAAAAAGAATCCCCGCACAAAATAATCCTCATCGGCTAGGTTACGCCCCCAAAGATTTAGTGAAAGGTTTCCTGACTGGTAGCGCAGGCTAGCATTGAGCAGTGAGTACCCTTCGGAGCGGACGCCGTGACTGTCTGAAAAGTAAAACCCATCGCGTCCCTGCACATTGATATTCATGCTCAGTGAGGCCGTGAAATTAATTTCGGATCCAAGCGTAAACTGGTAGTCAGGGGAATGCGCCTGTTCCCGGCCATTAAGGCTGTCCCCCAGGCCCAGCGAGCCATAGAACATAAAGGTCTCAGAGGGTGTCCACTGGGCACTGAGTTCCACGCCTCGATTGCTGCCGGCAGCGGCATTGCCGATAAAGTCGATAAACTCTGAACTGCCGTCATCACGGACCCTGACAGTTGAACTGCTGATCTGAACATCGTCGCGATCCATGCTGAACAGTGCTGCCTGCAGCTGCAACCTGTTGTACAGTAGGCGAGTCTTGATTCCCAGCTCATAATTCAAAAGCGTTTCTTCATTAAACTCCCTGAGATCTATATCCAAGCTCCCGTCGGTGTTAAACCCACCGCTTTTATAACCGCGCGAGACGGTGGCATAGGTAAGTCCTGCCCCTGGAAGATGGTAATTCAGGCTAATCTTGGCACCAAAGAGATTGTGATCTGGCCTGAAGGATAGATCATTGGTGTCGTCATACTCGGCACTGAAGCGTTCATGCCTTACCCCAAGATCAAGGCTCCAGTTATTAGACAATAGGGTATTGGTTTCAGCATACACGGCAGTCCGGTCGATAATAAAACGGCTGGCAAAAATGTCGGGCAGGAAGGTGTAATTCCGCTGAAGGTCGACATCCTGGTGTAGTGAATAAACACCAGCTACCCAGCTGGTACGGCCGTTAAAAAGGGCACGGTCTTCGCTTGAGACCAGCCTGATTTCGCCACTCGAATTTTCCCTGTCACGAAAATAATGATCGGTGGAGGAATACCCAAAGGGGTGAAAGCCGCTAAAGACCCAATCTTCATCATATCCATAGGCAATATCCGACTGGGCAAAGGCACCCATCACTTCTAGGGAAAACTGATTGAAACTGTTGGAGTTGAACTTGATGCTTGCCAGTTTCGAATCCTGACGATCAAAACCTGGCTGGTCTGAAAGAGTATCGCGGACATTATTGAGTGAGAACGCATCGTAACCGTTGTCAATGTCAATCATGGAAGTAATAAATTCCAGCGTTTCATTTTCTGTCATGAGCCAGCGAAATTTCGCTCTTAGGGTGGTTTCATCGCGTTGGTTGGTAGGTCTGCCTAGAGTAATGTTCTGACTAAAGCCATCGCTTTCGAGTTGCTGCACTGACAAGCGATAAAAAAGGTCATCGGTAGCAGGTCCTGAAATAAACCCAGCAATTCCCCTGTGGCCATAGTTGCCGCCCTGCAGCTTCAGACCAAATTCTTGTTCCTGTGTGGCGGCCTTGCTCTGGAGATTGATCAGGCCGGCAAGAGCATTGGAGCCGTAGCGGGTTCCTTGCGGGCCCATCAAGACCTCGACCTGTTCGATGTCGTAAAGCATTGCCGCGGTACCGATGCCGGAAAAGTCGACGCCGTCAATCATCATGCCCACCGAGGAATTTAATGGCTCTGAAAACTGTCCACGCTCGCCGATTCCCCTGATCTGGATAAAGCGTGCTCGTGAAGCGCCTGAGGACAGGTTGACGTTAGGCGTATTGAGAAGAATGTCTTCCAGGTGCTGGGCATTTCGTCTTTCCATCACTTCAGTGTCGATCACACTGATGCTGGCGGGAATATCATCAAGTGCATTTTGTCGAAAGTCGGCAGTTACGATGATTTCCTCAAGGACATCCTGTGCGCTGAGGGAAAGTGGAAATAGCAGTGACAGTGATGCCAGTGTTTTACGGTACGACATTGAATCTCCAGTATTTATATGTGACTGCCCGGAGCTGTGAAGGAAAGGGAGAAAAGAGAGAAGCTGAAATTGAAAAGAGAAACTTTGTGTCTCTGCTCCTATCCCTCCGCCAGTATTAACCGGGTCAGGTTCAAAGGGTTTGATCTCAGGCCAGGGCCACCCCTTAGGACGAGCGCTACCTTAGCAGAGACTGGTGCGCAGGGACAAGAGAGTGGGAGTTGATTTTATTTATTAATGCCTTAAAAGAGAGACGGTATCAGTGCAGAGCTGCTTTTAAGGCGTTCCTCAGCGTTGCCTTTAATGATGTGGTAATCGAGGTTATAGGTGTCCAGTTTTTCCTGGTACAGCCGGAAAAGTTCAGGCCGCGTCTCAGCACTTTCCCTGAGCGGGTCAGGCTCCCATGGCATATCATGGTCACATAAAAGATATGAGCGGTTGCCGCGTTCCACCTTTTTTTCGAATGTTTCCAGAATCCAGGGATGACAGTCCCCGAATCGCATCTCACTCCAGATAATTATTACCAGCAGGTCGGTGTCGCATACCACCAGGCCGAGGTGTTTGTCTGAAGTCGCTATTTCAGTTTGTTCCTGCGCCCTGGCAATGGTCAACAAGTCATCTTTGTCGTAGCGATACTCGCTGTTCTCCGCGATCTTCTGTTCAAGGTAGTCGCGGGAGACCTCTGGCACGAGTGGAGCAGGCAATTTACTGGCAAGCGCGTTTGCCAGGGTGGTTTTACCGCACGACTCCGGACCTGTAACGACGATGAGCTTACTGATGGAAATTCCTGAGTATTACTTGGCTTTCTCGGCAGGGGCAAAATCAACGCCCCAGCTTTCATTAGCCCGGGCAATCAAATAGGCATTGATGGCATCAACATCGTCTTCGCCCAGGACCAGGTACGCGGAGATAACGATTCCGACTCTCATGATCAGTTAACCGGGTTGCCTTCCTCGTTCAGTTCCACGATGGGATATCCCAGGGCCTGTAGCGATTCCTCAATCACGGCTTTATCACCGACCACCACGATAGCCATGTTTTCAATCGGCAGGTATTCCTGAGCAAGGGCATTAACGCGATCCATGGTCAGATTATTGATAATGTTCTGCTGCTCCCTGACGAAGTCACTTTCAAGATCATAGGTAATAATCTGGTTCAGCAGGCTGGCTTTCTGTCCCGGTGTTTCATAATCAAGAGCTTCACTCTGGCCGATGGCATCCTTGGTGAACTGAAGTTCTTCCGGCGTGATGCCGTTTTCCCTGTATCCGGTTATTTCATTGACGAACTGCACGATGGAGTCTGCCGTTGAGTCCGCTCTTACCCCTGCAGAAGCGGTAAAGGGGCCGGGTATCCGAGTTGCCGAGAAGCCGCTGCGGGCACCATAGGTGTAGCCCTTGTCTTCACGCAGGTTGAGATTGATGCGGCTGCTGAAGGCGCCGCCGAGAACATAGTTCATTAGGTAGCGTTCGAAGTACTCCCCAGTCGGATCATAAGTAAGGTCGGACATGTAACCGATGCGAATTTCCGATTGCGGCGCGTCAGGCTTGTCGACCAGAAAGATCGTCGTAGTATCAAATGTTGGTGAATCCGGCTGAGCGGGAAGGGTGACATCCTCATTCGGTAATTCAAGAAGGAAACCCAGCTTGTCCATGACCTGCTGCTGGCTGAAATTACCTACCAAAACAACGCGAAGGGGCTGGCTGACCAGGTTCTTGCCGCGAAAGTCTTGCACATCATCGAGCGTGATAGTCTGAAGGCTTTCGATACTGCCTGAGGCGGGAATCGCAAATGTATGATCCTCATTGTAGATCAGCTTGCGGTATACATCGCTGGCAATTGCCGAGGGCTCCTGCTTGTTGGCTTCCAGAGACTCAATCTGCTGCTGTCTTAACCGGGCCAGGTCCATTTCGGTGAACTCGGAGCGGAACAGCCGTTCCTCGAGCAGGGCTAGCGTTGCATCAAAGTTGCGCTCGAGTGAAGACATGCTGATGGACATGGTTTCATTACCGCCGCCGACACCAATGCTGCTGCCAAGCTTGTCCAGTTCCTTCTCAAACTCCTCGGCTGTGAAGTTTTCGGTGCCCTCATTCATCATTGCCGCAGTAAGGCTGGCAAGGCCTTCCTTACCTTCAGGATCAATAAGGTGGCCGCCGTCAAAGACCAGGCGCATACTGACCAAGGGAACTTCCGAATGGCTAGCGCCGATAATCTCAATACCGTTGCCTAGTGTGCCTTCCCAGTAATCTGGCATTACCACCAGTGGGTTGGCGCCGGGTGTCGGTTTCACGGAGCGGTCAAAAGATGAATTCACGTTGCGCAGCTCTAGAGGGGCATCAGTGGTGTCTACCAGACTGATGCGTTCAGGAATGTCGAAATTATCTGGCTTGGCCTGTCCTTCAGGATCGTTTGACGGTACCACGCTTTCAATAACGGCTGGCTTATCCTTTATATAGGTATTGAAGACCCGTAGGACATCTTCCTTGGTCAGTGAGCGAATGGCTTCAAGTTCGCTCTGAATATTGTTCGGGTCTGCCAGGAAAGTCTGGTAGTAGGCCAGCTGAGATACTTTACCCCTGACGCTGGACAGGCTCGCAATAAGTGCGGCTTCCTGGGTGGCCTTGTAAATCTGGATATCATCATCGCTAATAGAGTCAGCATTGAAGTTCGCAAACACGTCACGCATTTCTGCTTCAAAATCACTAAGTGGTGTGCCGGGGAACGGCAGGACAAAGAAGGTCAGTGTGCCGCCCAGTTCCTGGTTGCTGTTGAAGCCGCTGGCCTGTATGGCTTTCTGTGTGAGCACAAACTGCTTGTAAAAATAGGATTTTCTACCAACGCTGATCATGTCGTTAAGCGCTTCAAGTGGCACGCGGTCAGGATGATCCAGGGCTACCGTTGGGTAGGTAAAAAGCAGGGCAGGGAAGCGAATGGCATTGTCCACGTAAGAGACATAGCGGTCTGCATCGAGCACGGGTGTGGGCTGGCTGTCAGGCAGCACTTCCGGTCCTGGAGGAATTTCGCCAAAATATTTGACGACAAGATCGAGTACTTCATGCTCTACCACATTGCCGCCGATGGTCAGCGTGGCATTGTTGGGGCCATACCACCGCAGGAAAAACCCTTTCAGGTCATCGAGTGTTGCCGCATCTAGGTCTTCAGTGTAACCAATTACCGGCCAAGAATAAGGATGTTCTGGTGGATAAAGTGCAGAGGACATTACCTCTGACCAGCGCCCGTAAGGGGCATTGTCCACGTTTTGGCCGCGCTCGTTTTTAACGGTAGCGCGCTGGTTTTCAAATTTCTCTTCGGTGACCGCGTTAAGCAGGAAACCCATGCGGTCAGATTCCAGCCACAGCATGGTTTCAAGCTGGTTGCTTGGAACAGTCTGAAAGTAATTGGTGCGGTCATTATTGGTAGTTCCATTCATGGTGCCGCCGGATTCAGTCACGATCTTGAAATGTTCGTCATCTCCCACATGCTCCGAACCCTGGAACATCATATGCTCGAAAAAATGGGCAAATCCTGAACGCTGGAAATCTTCTCTGGCCGAGCCCACATGGTATGTCACATCAACATGAATCAATGGGTCGGAATGATCTTCGTGAATGATTAGGGTCAAGCCATTGTCCAGCTGGAATTTTTTGTAGGGAATGACAATTTCCCCATCATCGGCATTGACTTCCTCCAGCTGCGTGTAGCCTCCAGACTGTGACATCTCAGCTGAAACCGCAGAGTCATTACCCAGCGTTGATGAATCGCTGCAGGCATAAAGTAGTACCATGCCCAGGAAGGCAAAAAAAAGTGTACTCAGGGTTCTGAGCAGTGAAGTGGGGTGTAGATCAGGGGAAGGCATCCTTCTTTCCTCGCAGGTAAAAAAGTTTTTAAAAAATATCTTTAAGGCTGTTGATTAAAGCATATAGGCATATCTAGTCCAAGAACGTAGAAACCGAAAAAATTCCGCTCAAATGTCCGAATTCCTGCTGCCTGGGGTAATATTGTCTTCATTGTTTCCACCAGGTGCAGACTGCTATGGCAACCCAGTTGGTCAAGCTTCGTAACGTTCCCGAAGATGAGCTCGAGGAAATTTATGCGCTTATGGAAGCCAACGATATAGAGGTCTATGAAACCTCCGCCGGGAACTGGGGAATATCGATGCCGGCGCTGTGGCTTCGCCATGATGAGCAGCTGACGAAGGCTAAGAATATTCTCAAGGAATACGAGACTGAGCGTTTTCAGAGGATGCGCGAACAATACGAGGCCCGAAAAGAGGCGGGGAAGGCGAGAACCTTCCTGGATATCGCGCGTGAAAATCCAGTCCGCTACATAGCTTACCTGGTGATGATTCTTGCGCTGCTTTATATTTCTACTGTCCCTTTTATCTCTTTAATGACCTAAATGATATGTTGTCTGATTGATGTCTGATTCTGTTATTGAAATAACTTCGCTCGATTTTCATTGGCCTACTGCCGATCCCTTCCTTTTTTGCGCATTCCATCAGGATAATTTTCCTCGGGGCAATGGGGAACTAGGCCCTGATGCTTCCCTGGCCGGCCGGAATATTGGGCAGGACTTTACCAAGCAGGATGGCTGGCGTATGTATCATGGTGACCGGGTGCCGGGTTTTCCTGGTCATCCCCACCGGGGCTTTGAAACAATCACAGTTGTTAAAAAGGGCCTCGTGGACCATGCCGACTCACTGGGTGCGGCGGGTCGTTACGGGGACGGTGACGTACAGTGGATGACTGCAGGCAAGGGCATTCAGCACAGTGAGATGTTTCCGCTGCTGAAAAAGGATACAGAGAACCCCTTGCTGCTTTTCCAGGTCTGGCTGAACCTGCCAGCGGCAAGCAAAATGGTAGAGCCGCTCTTCACCATGTTCTGGAATGAAGATATTCCGGTGATTTCTACTGAGGATGCTAAAGGAAATAAAATCAGCATTGAAGTGATTGCCGGCAGGTTGGATGACATTTCGGCACTGTCACCGCCGCCGGATTCATGGGCCTCAGAAACTGAAAGTCATGTGGCGGTATGGCTGATTGATATAGATACCGATGCCAGCTGGACATTGCCAGCTGGAGCCCCCGGGTTAAACCGAATGCTGTACTTTTACGATGGAGACAGTTTGTTCATCGGAGATAAAACAGTGGAGGCCAGTCATGGTATAAGGCTCCAGTCTGACCTGGAAACAACTATCAAGGCGATAGACGGTAAAGCTCGGTTACTAATGCTCCAGGGAAAACCTATAGGTGAGCCTGTGGCACACTATGGCCCGTTTGTGATGAATACACGTGAAGAACTGCAGCAGGCCTTTATTGATTACCAGCGCAACCAGTTCGGCGGCTGGCCATGGGAAAGAAATGACCAGGTGCATGGGGAGAGAGGTCGTTTTGCCCGCTATGCGGATGGCCGTGAGGAAGTGCCTGAAAAGAAAAGTTGAAAGTAGATAGTTAAAAGTAAAAAGTAAAAAGTTAAAAATAGGAATTTAAAATATCTGCATGCGATTTATGCACGGATAATTTAGAGAATATATGGAACAGGAATTAGATCAGGCACAGCAAATATATGACCTTATAGTGAGCTACCTGGTGACCTATAGTTTCCAGATTCTGGCTGCCATCATCATTTTGCTGTTGGGCATGTGGGTGGCTCGAAAAGCTCCCGACTTTCTTGAGAAGTTCATGGTGGGGGAAAACTCCTGACTATGATTTATGGACTGCTGCTCGCTGGCGGCAAGTCTTCACGAATGGGTGAGGACAAAAAACAGCTTCTTCATCATGGCCAGTCGCTGTTGGATCATGCGCTGGATTTACTTCAGGGTTCAGGTGTTAACCGTGTACTCATTAGCGGCGAAGTTGAAGGTCGCGATTTTATACCGGATATTTATCCTGGCAGCGGGCCACCCGGCGGTATTTACAGTGCCGTTGATTTTCTTGCCAGTGAAAAGGAATTTAATGACTCACTTCTGCTGGTCATACCAGTGGACATGCCTTTTTTGACTGTGGAATCACTAAAACGATTGGTTGGTGGTATAGATTCTTATGCAGCCTGTCGGTACGAGAATAAAATTTTTCCCTGCGTTTTCAGAAACTCGGTCTCACTCTACAAACACCTGCAAAAAATTTTTGCGGATGGCCAGGTAAAGGGCGGAGCCAGATCCATGCGGGCGCTGCTCGAGACTGCGCAGGCACATACTCTTAAAAAAGACGGACTGCCAGAAAATGTATTTGCGAATATCAATGCGCCAAGTGATCTCCCCATGTTAGAGCAATAAATTTTTTCAGATAAATAAAAAAGGCCGGTTTTTAAGCCGGCCTTTTTTATAGTTGGAAGTTAGTGCGCCACTTCCTCGTTGGACTCACTTTCTGCCAGGTTGCGGCGTTCCTCATTGTAAGCAAGGTACTGTTTCTGCCATTCGGACATGTGATCCGTATGGGAAACCTGTACCGCGGTTACCTTGTACTCGGGGCAGTTGGTGGCCCAGTCACTGTACTCGGTAGTCACCACGTTAGCTCCTGAAATTGGGTTGTGGAAGGTGGTATAGACAACGCCCGGCTGCATCCGTGTTGAAACCACAGCATGCATCGTGGTGTCGCCCTTGCGACTGGCAATCTTGATCAGGTCGCCATCCTTGATATTCCTCTCTGCTGCATCCTCGGGATGAATCTCAAGAATATCTTCCGGGAACCACTGATTGTTTTCTGTGCGGCGGGTTTGTGCGCCAACGTTGTACTGGCTCAAAATGCGTCCGGTAGTCAGGATAAGCGGGAATTTCCTCGTCACTTTCTCCTCGGTTGGGACAAACTCGGTAATCTCAAAGTTACCCTTGCCTCGAACGAATTTATCAATGTGCATGATCGGCGTACCGTTAGGCGCGTCATCGGTGACAGGCCACTGCATGCTGCCTTCTTTGTCTAGGCGTTCAAAGCTGACACCGGCAAAGGTTGGAGTCAGTGCAGCGATTTCATCCATGATTTCCTCGGCACTGCTGTAATGCATCGGGTAGCCCATGGCTCTGGAAATTTCCATGACTATTTCCCACTCATGCTTGCCGGTCTTTGGCGCCATTACTGGTCGCACACGGCCTAGGCGACGTTCGGCATTAGTGAAAGTGCCGTCTTTTTCCAGGAAGGAAGTGCCGGGTAGGAATACGTGGGCAAACTTGGCAGTTTCGTTAAGAAACAGGTCCTGTACCACCAGGCAGTCCAGGTTTTCAAGGGCAGCTTCAACATGATGCGTGTTCGGATCAGACTGGGCGATATCCTCACCCTGGACAAACATACCCTTGTAGGTACCTTCAATGGCTGCATCAAACATGTTTGGAATACGGAAGCCGGGCTCGGCATCCTGCTCAACGCCCCAGGCATCTTCAAAGAGCTTGCGAGTTGCGTCATCACTGACGTGGCGATAGCCGGAAAACTCGTGCGGGAAGGAACCCATGTCGCAGGAACCCTGCACATTGTTCTGGCCACGCAGCGGATTAACGCCGGCGCCATCCTTACCGACATTACCGGTCAGCATGGAAAGGTTGGCCATGCCAATCACCATGGTGGAGCCCTGTGAGTGTTCGGTTACGCCCAGGCCGTAATAAATTGAAGCGCGTTCGGCTTTCGCATAGCGGCGCGCCGCTTCGCGAACTTTTTCCGGGTCACCGCCAAGCCAGTCGGCCACAGCCTCTGGGGAATTTTTCTTGTCCTTGATGAATTCCAGCCACTTGTTGAATGAGTCAGTATCGCAGCGCTCGCTCACGTAGTCCCAGTCGGCCAGATCTTCCTCAACAATGGTATGGGCAAAGGCATTGATCAGCGCCACGTTACCACCGGGTGTCAGCGGGATGTGAATACCAGCCTTGATGTGAGGAGACTCAACCAGGTCAATTTTCCTTGGATCACAGACAATCAGGTCGGCATGATCGCGCAGGCGCTTCTTCATGCGCGACGCAAATACTGGGTGCGCATCAGTCGGGTTAGCACCGATCAGCAGAACCAGGTCGGTGTGCTCAACACTGCGGAAATCCTGCGTACCGGCTGAGGTACCGAAAGTGGTTTTCAGACCGAATCCGGTAGGTGAATGACAAACCCTGGCGCAGGTGTCGGTGTTATTGTTGCGGAAGGCCGCGCGAATCATTTTCTGTACGACGTAGACTTCCTCGTTGGTAGTGCGGGAGGAAGTGATGCCACCGATGGATTTACGGCCGTATTGTTCCTGAATTTTCATGAAGCGCTTGGCGGTATAGGAAATGGCTTCGTCCCAGCTCACTTCTTTCCATGGGTCGGAAGTGTTTTCACGAATCATCGGATTCATGATGCGGTCTTTATGCGTGGTGTAACCAAAGGCAAAACGTCCCTTGATACAGGAGTGACCGTCATTGGCCTTGCCGGACTTGGCGGGAACCATGCGCACAACCTGGTCGCCTTTCATTTCAGCGCGGAAGGTACAACCCACACCGCAGTAGGCACAGGTGGTTTCAACGTGGTGTTCAGGCGTGCCGATTTCCAGGACTGATTTTTCCATCAGCGTGGCAGTCGGGCAGGCCTGGACACAGGCGCCACAGGAAACACACTCGGAGTTCATGAAATCTTCTTCAACCCCGGCGCTGACTTTGGATTCAAAACCGTTGCCGCTGATGGTCAGAGCGAAGGTACCCTGGACTTCTTCACAGGCACGCACGCAGCGCGAGCAGACAATACATTTACTAGCTTCGAATTGGAAGTAGGGGTTGCTTGTATCTGTTGGCGCATCAAGATGATTGGCACCGTCGTAGCCGTAGCGCACCTCACGCAGTCCTACCGCACCGGCCATGTCCTGCAGTTCGCAGTCGCCGTTTGCAGAGCAGGTCAGGCAGTCCAGCGGATGGTCGGAGATATAGAGTTCCATCACGCCCTTACGCAGTTTGTTCAGCTTGCCAGTTTCTGTGTGAACAACCAGGCCTTCTTCAACCGGTGTGGTGCAGGAGGCAGGCGTACCGCGACGGCCTTCAATTTCCACCAGGCATACACGGCAGGAACCAAAGGGTTCAAGCGAATCGGTCGCGCAGAGCTTGGGGATGGTGGTTCCCATCATCTGGGCAGCACGCATGATGCTGGTGCCCTTGGGTACTGAAATCTCCTGGCCATCAATAGTCAGCGTGACTTTTTCTGTCTCGGTGACGGCTGGTGTTCCGTAATCGATTTCTTTGATCAGGCTCATGTCATTTCACCTATGAAAAATTTAAAGATTAAAATCTGCAGGAAAGTGTTTGACTGCACTCATCACCGGAATTGGTGTGAGACCGCCCATGGCACATAGAGAGGCGGATTCCATAGTGTCGCAAAGGTCCTTAAGGACAATGTGTTCGGATTCGCGTTCTTCAGCAGATTCCGCTGCGACGATCCGGTCGATAACCTCCATGCCGCGTACTGATCCGATTCGGCAGGGAGTACACTTGCCGCAGGACTCAACTGAGCAGAACTCCATGGAGAACCGGGCCTGCTTTGCCATGTTGACACTGTCATCAAATACTACCACTCCGCCATGGCCCAGCATACCGCCGGCCTTGGCAAATTCCTCGTAATCCAGCGGCGTATCCATCAGGGATTCAGGGAAATACGCGCCTAACGGGCCGCCGACCTGAATCGCTCTCACGGGCTTGCCCGTGGCTGTACCTTCGCCAAAATTTTCGATCAGCTGGCGCAGCGTCAGGCCAAAGCCTACTTCTACTAGACCGCCTTTCTTGATATTTCCTCCGAGCTGGAAGGGCATCGTGCCCAGCGAGCGGCCCTGGCCGTATTCGGCATAGTGTTTGCCGCCTTTCTCAAGAATCACGGGCACGGAAGCCAGGGAAATTACGTTGTTCACCACGGTGGGTTTGCCATAGAGGCCTTCTATGGCAGGCAGTGGCGGTTTGAAGCGGATCTGGCCGCGTTTGCCTTCAAGGCTTTCCAGGAGGGACGTTTCTTCCCCGCAGATATAGGCGCCGGCGCCCATGAACACCTCGAGGGTGAAATCCTTGCCGGAGCCCTGGATGTCCTTGCCGAGATAGCCGGCCGTTTCGGCGTTGGCTATGGCGTCTTCAAGAATGATGCGGGTGAGCGGGTACTCTGAGCGCAGGTAAATATAGCCCTCAGTGGCGCCGACGGCAAGACCGGCAATGGTCATGCCTTCCACCAGGCTCAGCGGATCTCCTTCCATGATAAGACGGTCGGAAAAAGTCCCCGAATCGCCTTCGTCTGCGTTACAGACGATATATTTCTGGTCAGCTTCGCAGTCTGCAACGGTGCGCCACTTGATGCCGGTAGGGAAGGCGGCACCACCGCGGCCCCTGAGACCGGAATCCAGGACTTCCTGGATGATTCCGTCCTGGTCGGTGGCCAGGGCATTCTTCAGACCGACAAATCCACCCAGGCTTTTATACTCGGCGACATTGGTAGACTCGATGATGCCGCAGCGGGCGAACGTCAGACGCTGCTGATTTTTGAACCAGTCCAGCTCCTCGACATTGCCTAGGCTATTGGCGTGCTTGCCGCCATTGAGAAAATCATTATCAAACAGGTCTGCCACGTCTTCTGAGGTGACCGGGCCGTAACCGACACGACCCTTGGCTGTTTCAACTTCCACCAGGGGCTCTAACCAGCAGGCGCCGCGGGAGCCATTACGGACAATCTCAACGTCCAGGTTGCGGTACTTAGCTTCAGTTTCGATTGCTTTAACCAGCAGTTCGGCGCCCAGGGAACCGGCAGTGGTTTCGCGTGGAATAAAAATCCTGGTCATTACACGGCCTCCTTAACCAGGGAGTCCGCCAGGGCCTTGAAGCCCTCGATGGTGACGCGGCCGTAGGTTTGCTGGTCAATCATGATATTTGGTGAACAGGCACAGTTGCCAAGGCAGTAAACCGCTTCCAGTGAAAAATTGCCGTCTTCAGAAGTGCCGTGAAAATCGGTGCCGAGGAAGCTTTTGATCTTTTCGGTGAGTTGGTAAGAACCCATCGCCTGGCAGGCCTCTGCCTGGCACACTTTCACCGTGTATTTGCCGGGCTTGTGACGCCTGAAATCATGGTAAAAACTCGTGACGCCGTGAACCTCGGCGCGGGACAGGTTGAATACCTTGCCGAGCATGGCCATAGCGGTGTCATCGACATAACCGAAGGTTTCCTGGATTTTGTGGAGAGCGATCATGACGCCGCCGGTGCGGTCGGCAAATTCTGAGGCCAGTTCCCTGGCTTTTTCCAGGTCCCAGTCCTGGTACGTGATCTGTCCTGCTAACTGCTGCATTAACGAGTTTCCTGACTGTGTTGCGATGCGCATTGAATGCCGCTGATGCATCCATTCCTAATTGCGATTTTCTGAAATTTTTCAGCCGGTTAAGGCCATGGGTAAAACGCGCGCGATTCTACCATGGCAGGCTTTGAGCCAGCAATTTTGCGTTGGAAAAACCTGGCCGCTGAGGACTCAGGCCAGGTTTTGCTCGGAGGGTATTTTAATGGCAAATCGGCCAGACAAAAACCACCGATTTATTAGGGTTTTGAAAGGCTTAGCCGCCGAAAATCAGGTCCTTGCCGTCCCAGTCCCGGGCAATACGGTACATGTTCCCGAAACCGGCCCGCACGCCATCAGTGATTTCAATAAGTTCCGTCATGCCGTCGAGGTAGGCAGAGGTATCGGCATACACCACGCGGCCCCCGTTAATCAAGATGTCCAGAGCAATGGCATCCCCCTTGGCCTGGTAGCTGGCAATGTCCGCCTCAATGTCGTGGGAGGCTAGGGCCCAGTGGTGGAAGCCGTAACCCCGTTTGAGCAGGGTTTCGCGGTATACTGAGGGTTTTTCGTCGTGCTGTTCGATCAATTCAAAGTTCATGTGCCCGGAATAGGTCATGCCAATAGAGATATCGGCGTCGTTGGGTTCACCCCGGTAGAGGTTTACTTCCGGACTGAAATGCTCTGAGACAAACCAGGGGCCAATGCCCAGGCGTTCCGTGTATTCCCGCATGGCAGCCTGAAGATCTGGGACAATCCAGGAAATCTGCATAATGCCCTGGAAAACCGGTTCATTAGCAGCGTTTTCAGAGGCACTCAGCAGATGGGGAGGCAGGGCAAGCGATGCCCCGGCGGCCAGGACGGGCTTGAGGATATCGCGTCTTGAATATTTTTTTTTCATGATATATGTTATATATTACAGTTAGTTATAATAATCAATTAACGTAAATTATAGATATTTTTACTCTGAAATAGCCCTTAAAAAGGTCAATACCCGCTCCAGTTCCTCATCGGTATAGGCGCTGATGTAGTCATGGTGGTGCCAGTCAGCGTTTCCGGCAATATTGAAGACCTCCGAGTCCGATTCAGGCGGTATTGTTCTCAGTACTGGCGGAACCGCACTCATATCGTAAAACTTTACCCCTGCAATGCCGCGTGAAAGCAGCAAGGCCGGCATGCTTTCGTTGCTGCCTATTGAAAGCGTCACCGTGGAAATATTGGGTGTCTCGATATTTCGAAGAGCGCTTACGGAGCCCGGTACAGTAGCAATAGGGGATGCGACTGGAATGCCGATGCCTTCTACCTCGTGACAGGTAGAGCAGCGTTTCAGGCTTTTATCATAGGCATCAAAAAACAGTTCGCGGCCTTCCTGGGCTTCGCCTGCCAGGGGAATGCGGCGCGGGTTGGCCACGGCGATGCCCAGCGAGGCAAGGGGATCATCAACAGTAAACTGGGGATTGATGATGCCATTGAGAAACGCGACATAGGTGAGAACCGCATTCATGTCTTCTGCCGACAGGGCATTGGCGAATCCTACCATGGGGGTGTTGGGCACCCCGTTAGCCGTCACGCTGGCAATATACAGGGCGTCGAATTCCCGGGCTGCCAGGCGTGGCGCGCCAGCCTGACCACCGGCAGGCCCGTGGCAGTAGCTGGTGGCACAGGTGAGCTCGTAAACCTCTTGACCACGTTCGAGCACAGGGTCGTCTATGTTGGCGGCATAAGCGTTGCCGGCCAGGATACCAATAAAAGGGAGTAAGAAAGTGACTAGCTGTTTCATTGTTTTTACTCCGGCAGTGTGAAAACCATCATGGTGGAACCCTTGCGGAAATTCTCTCCGGCAAACAGGGCTTCGAGCATACCGCCGGTGATGCTGTCCTGCCAGCCTACCGGCGTGGCAATATATTGCTGACCGTCTATGGCGTAGGAGATGGCTGAGCCGCGATGCCCAGCGCCGGTCTGGAAGCTCCAGAGCAGATCACCGTTCTCGGCGTCAAAGGCCAGGAACCAGCCCTCGGGATCACCCGTGAAGACCAGGTCGCCGGCAGTGGTCAGAACGGATGCCATGAGGGCAAACTGTGAAGGGATGGACCAGACCCGTTCCCCCGTGACGGGATTCCAGGCATCAAGATGGGCATAACTTTCACGCCCCTCGGGCAGTTCGTTCACAAAACCGCCGCTGGAATAAAAAATACCTTCCTGGGCAGGCTGGTCGACGGCGGAGATATTGGTGCAAAACTCCATGGTCGGTGTATAGAGCAGTCCTGTTCGTGGTGAGTAGGCCATCTGATTAAAGCTCTTGGCACCGATGGCGGTAGGACAAACGTTAACGGATTCACCCACAACCGGCTCCTTGCGGCCAAGCAGTTCACCGTTCTCGCCAACGCCCGTAATCCAGGTGCGCACCTCAGGGACAGAAAACACGCCTAGATATTCACCGTTGGTGCGGTCGAGAACAAAGGTCAGGCCGCTCTTGTTCATGTGGGCCAGGATTTTTCTTTCCCTGCCACCGATTTCGCGATCCATGAGCACGACTTCATAGGCCGAATCAAAATCCCAGACATCCCGCGGGACTTCCTGGAAATGCCAAGCCAGCTCCCCGGTGTCGGCATCCAGGGCGATAACGCTGGCGGTGTAAAGATTAATGCCTTCGGAATCCTCGCGTCCATTCGGAGTGCGGTCGCCGGAATAAAAATCGCCTGCGGCATTGCCGGTGCCCCAGTAAATAAGATCAAGCTCCGCATCATAGGAGCCGGTCATCCACGGCGCGCCGCCGCCGAATTTCCAGCTGTCACCTTTCCAGCTGTCCGAGCCGGGCTCGCCCGGCGCGGGAATAGTATAGAAGCGCCATTTAAAGCGGCCGGTATCGACGTCAAAGGCAGTCAGGTAGCCGCGGAAGGCGCCGTCACCGCCATTCTGTCCAACCACGACCATGTCTTTCACAATGAGCGGTGCAGACAGGATATTGCAGCCGCACTGGCGGGAATCATCAACATAGACTTTCCAGACCTCACTGCCGGTAACGGCATCGACAGCCACTAGGGCATGGTCGACCGTACCCATGATGACCTTGCCGTTGTGAACGGCAACACCGCGGTTCTGGATAAAGGCGCCGGCTGAGCCAGGCAGGACAAAATCAGGGCGGGGCGTATAACGGTATTCCCAGAGTTTTTCACCGGAGGCGGCATCCAGGGCATAAATCCAGTTACTGGGCGTTGAAAGATACATGACCCCATCGATCACGATCGGGGTTGACGTCAGACCGTCGCCATAGTCATCCGTATGAAAGAGCCAGGCGGGTCGCAGCTGGGCCACATTGTCACGGTTAACTTGGTCGAGTTCACTGTAGCGCCAGGCGGCCTGCGAACCGCCGAAGTGAGGCCAGTTGGCACCGGCAGAGCCGTCCAGTGAAGCGGCACTTACTGCACTGGAAAACAGGAACAATAAGGAAGAAAAATTGAGCAGAGTATTTGACATGCGATGACCCGGTTTGTTGTCTTTATAGTCTGGGTTCAGGTTTTGTGAAAAGTAAATCACATTTGTCCTGCTGAATAAATCAAAGGTACAAAAAAGCCGACAATGGGTGCCGGCTTTTTTGGAAAGGTATCAGGCCTATTGAGGCATTGCCGCAATCGTTGCCGGGTCCCAGTGTTCGTCAGCTTTACCATCAACAAAACGCCAGGTGTCGAACCAAGTGGTGCTGTACATCTCTCCAGGCTTGTTAGGATTCTCATATCGACGCGGCCAGAGTACTGTAACGTAATCATCTTCGGCAATCACGGCAACAATCTCTTGGGTAAATTCATCGCAGTCATCAATACGCTGCACCTTGGCAACTTCAGTGAAGTAGTAAATTACACCTGCAAGACCGGATGCGGCATTCGGGTTGTGTTGCAGGTACTGATCAGTCAGCCATTCGCCGGCACGGTCCCACTGAGAACATTGGAGTAACTCTTTCATGATATGAAATGTTGCCTGCTTGTTGCGATGAAGAACCGGATCGTCATCAGTAAACAAGGCCTCCGGGTTTTCGACACCTACTACCGGCTCCTGGGCCAGGGCAGGGAAAGACAGGAGGAGCATGTAAAGCGACAGATATTTGCCAAGGGTTTTCATTTGGGTTTCCTCTTTTGATAGCTTTAACTTTAATTCTTATTAGGCTGCCGGGATATTAAGTGGATGGCCCGGCAAGACATCGGGGACTATTTATACCCCTTTTTTCCATAGAAGAGAAAGAGGGAAGACGGAATTACTCCCTAATATTCCTTGATTAAGGAACAGGCAAAAAAAAGCCCGGCCCCTCAGAGGGGGCCGGGCTGTGTTATGCAATTACAAACTTAGAAATTCATGTTTACGCCTATGACGTAACGCCTGCCGACATCATCATACATTTGGTTAAAGCCAGCGGTTCCACCTAGAAATCCGACATTGTCACCTGGTGTTTGAGGTGGCTCTTCATCAAAAATATTGTTGATGTTCAGAAAAACGTTATAAGTGCTTCCGTTGCTCCCGTTAAAATCGTATCCAAGAGTGAGGTCGGTTACGAACACGGAGTCAATTGTATTATTGTCCTTTTCACCAGCAAAGCTGAACCTGTCTTGTATATAACTGTCAATGTACTGTCCATTTAAGAAGGCTCTAAAATCACCTCTTGTATAGGTCAGGTTTGTTAAATAACGGTTAGTTGGCTGTGCTCGATTCAAGAAGTCTCTTGGTGCACCTGGCACCAGTTGTGAATTTTCATCCAGGTGACTGCCGATAAAGCGCCAGGTAAGTGTTTCACCACCACCAAAGAAATCTACATCTGTCGAATATCGCATCTCAAGGTCAAAGCCTTTCAGTCGTAATTCGTCTAGATTAAAATAGATTGTGGTAATTCTAGTGATCTGGTTTGTTTCAGGGCTTCTCTCTATCAAGTTACATAACTCCTGAGCACCGGCAAAGCAGTTGTCTACAATATCCTGAAACGGTGGCTGAGCCATCGCACCATCAATCTTGATGTCATACCAGTCTCCGGAGATAGAGAAGCCAGGCAACCAACTGGGCTGATAAACGGCACCAAAGGTCAGCGTATCTGCCTCTTCCGGATTAACGTTAGGGTTGCCAGCGTTTCTGCTTGCTGTGAAGATAAAGCTCCCCAAGAATGGGTCTACCACCGCAGCGCCTCCGGCTGTTTCGTCATAACGTTCCCTCAAAGTCGCAGCCCTCACATCTCGTGAGCTAGTAGCTCTAACACGCAGGTCCTCATTTATCTGCCAGCTTAGCCCAACTTTCCAAGACTCAATACCGCCCGAACCAGTATAGTCGGCGTAGCGATATGCCAGACTAGCATCAAGTTGTTGAGCAAATTGAGCATCTGATATCAATGGCACGTTGATTTCACCGAACACCTCGTCCACCTCAAACCCACCGTTCAAAATCGTTGTTGGAGTTTGGATAGATCCTGTAAACAGTATGCGTGATAAGTTTCCAGCACCTATGAAGCCAGGAGGCACGCTGCCCGCACGTATGCCAGACATTCCGCCAGGAAAGTTTTCTGGGACGAGCCCTCTAAATCCTGTGTTTTGTCCTCCAAGGAAGACAAATTCGTCCTCTAGTTCCTTGACGCTCTGATATACGTCATCCTCTCGATGAGAAGCACCAAAAAAGGCTAGGATTGGTCCGGCACCAAAGCCTTCATGCAGCTCGCCATCAATCGTGATTTCAGCAAATGTTTGCTCATAAAGACTTTCAATAAACTTTTCCTCATCCATCACGTAACTTATGCCGGCAGGGGTCGATGCAGCACTTTGGACTCCCCCAAGAAGATTGATCGGCTTGCAGTCACCAAAATCAGTTGGGTTTGCTATAGCAGCATAGCAGGCAGGTTGACCATCAGGACCTACAACCGCGTCCATGGCGGGAAATAACTTTGCAAGGTCTGGGCCGTTCAAGAATTGCTGACGTTGATCAACTCTTCCGTACTGGTAATATCCTTTCACATTCCAGTCAGTGAAGAACCCTGCATCATCCAATTTAAGGTTAAATCCAACAGTTCCCGCTTTGGATCTGTCATTTTGAACAATTAGGTATTGTCCTAAAGGGTTGTCAGCTTGATTATCACCTATCAGCGCCATATTGAAAGAGGCTAAGCCCTCGTCATCCATGATTTGTTGAACGTTGGCAGGTAAGAAAGGGTTGCCTGAAAAAACATTCACTGTCCAAGGGCCTTGCAGGAATGGAGTCGAGAACCAAGGACTTTCCACCTCGGTATAACCGTAAATGCCTTGAAAATAAACGTTTAGATTCTCTGAAACGTCATGATCATAGAATACGAAAACATTGTCTCTATCGTTGCGAGCACCAATTTGATTATCTGCGTCGTTGTCCCATCTTCTTGTTGATTCTGTTAGCGCTTGACAGTTACAGCCACCGATAAACTGCCCAACTCCACTGAAACTCTGTGGCCCGGCAACAACTTGGTCATTGTTGCGGGTAAAGGCCCAGCGGTTGAGTTGAGAACCGGGAGCGTTGATCACGCCGCCTGTTGATACTGCTGTTGATACCACATAATCCCGAGTGATGAGGTTAGTACCATTTGGATCGGGATTAGTAATCCTAGCCTGAGATTTAAACCAAGGTCTATCTTGCATTGACTTCAATGACCTGATCTCATCTTGGCGAAACGAATCCAGATTGACCAGAAGATGTCCGTTAGCGCCAATGTCCATTCCGTGAGTAACACCAAATTCGTGATTATCGCCGTCTGAACGAGAGGTGGTACCCATTTGAGCCTTTACCTTGGTTCCAATATAGTCTGTGTCCAATATAAAGTTGATCACGCCAGCAACGGCGTCGGTTCCATAAGCAGCGGAGGCGCCTCCCGTCACTGTCTGAACATTACGTATCGCGCCTTCTGGAAGGGCGCTTACATTAGGGATGCCCCAGCGATTTCCGGCTGGTACTCGACGACCATCCAAAAGTACAAGTGATCGCTGTGAGCCAGCCCCTCTGAGGTTGAGGTTGGCACCGGCCGAGTTCCAGCCTACCTGGCTAGGACGTTGGTTATTAAAAAATTGAGGAAGTTTGCTTAGAGACTCGCCTAGTTGGCCGGGGTCTATGTTGGCAAGCTCTTGAATCCCTAAATCGGTAACGGGCGTAGGTGATTCCATACCTTCACGCTGAATGCGGGTACCGGTTATTTGGATTTCTTCGATTTCATCCTGAGCAAAAGTCTGTGTTGCAAGTATTGTGGCCACTGCCAGCGTGCTCAGACGAAAAGTGTTCTTAAACTCTACTTTCATTATGATCTCCCCCAATCGATAATTTTGAATAATCAGTCTAAATTAAATAAGTAATAAAAAACTAGCTAACCTAGGGCAAAGCTTGCCCTTTTAAGGAATATTCAAGAACGAACGTATAAAATTTAAATCAAAGCAGATAGCTTTTCTTCGTCATTTTTGATAGGAAAAAGCTTTCGCCCTTGTAGTGACAGCAGCTTGAAGAAGCACTCTTAATATTTCAATCTGTGAGAATTGTAGAAAACTGCCGTCATTATCACACCACGTAATAATTTAAAGCACATTTTCTGGACAACTATAGATATTACAAATCTTGTCTTTGAGGAAGCCGATTAGGCAGATGTTGAATTCTTGGGCCAGCTCGATTGCGAGGGAAGAGGGCGCGCCGACAGCGACCAGCATGGGGCACCTGGCCGTAAGTGCTTTCTGCATCAGCTCAAAACTGGCGCGGCCACTGACAATTATGCCCATGTCCTCGATGGGCAGCAGGTGTGAACGCAGCATGCTGCCGACAAGTTTATCCATGGCATTATGACGGCCCACGTCTTCCGCGACGGTTACGATTTCACCATTGCCGTTGAATGTTGCAACGCCATGGCAGCCGCCGGTGCGTTCAAACAGCGACTGTTTTTCCCGCAGCTTGTCAGCTACCTTGAAGAGTTTTTCTCGATTCATGGTGAAGCTGTTATCCAGAAGGGTATCGTAGCCGCTGGTACTCAGCGCATCCAGCGAGGCCTTGCCGCAAACACCGCAGCTCGATGTCGTATAGAAATGGCGATCCAGTCTCTGCATATCGAACGAGACATCATCATTTAGCTCAACACGCATCACGTTGTCGGTATCGTCGTCGATGTCAGCGATATCCTCTACGTGCCGGATAATACTTTCACTGTAGAGAAAGCCGCACACCAGGTTTATGTCGTCTCCGGGAGTGCGCATGGTAATGGACAGACTCTTGTGCAGTTTGCCCTTAAGGGGGTCGTTGTAACCGAGCCTGATTTCAAGCGGCTCTTCTGATGCCACAATGTCATCAACCTCGTCAGCCCTTTGCTGCTTCAGTTTTGTCAGTCGTATTTCTGAATAGGGTTTTTCAGTATCAGTCATGGGGCTTTATCAGGCGCTGGCCATCGACAGTCAGCAGTATGTCGGCTGACCTGACGGGGAAATGCCCCTCGGCCAGGTCGTTAAAGTAATGCTTCAGTGTATTGGCTACGGGCATAAATGCAATTTCGTCCCAGG
The DNA here is from genome assembly GCA_009922595.1 of Gammaproteobacteria bacterium. Lineage (GTDB taxonomy): Bacteria > Pseudomonadota > Gammaproteobacteria > Pseudomonadales > Pseudohongiellaceae > Eutrophocola. Next base: position 25,251 of record RFVC01000012.1, read on the forward strand.
GGATGTCCTTTTCCGCAAAAAGATCCACCTCGAGGCTTTCGGCGCCGGCGGCAAAATCCAGGTGGGTCAGCGTGCAGCGGAAAAACAGGTGCGCCTGGTTAATGTGAGGCAGGCTGTAGTAGGTATAGAGGCCGTGCAGCTCAACGCGGGCGCAGGCTTCTTCCAAGGTTTCTCTTTTTGCGCCCTCATGGATGGTCTCGTCGTTTTCCATGAAGCCTCCAGGTAGAGTCCATAGCCCGTAACGCGGTTCTATGGAGCGTTTGCACAGCAGCACCTTGTCCTCATGGCAGGGGACAGTGCAGACAATGATGCGCGGGTTCTGGTAATGAATAACCTCACAGGATGTGCACACGAATCTTTCCCGATCATCGTTGGCCGGAATTTTGTGTTCTACTTCCTGTCCGCATGCCTGGCAATATTTCATAAACGATTATCAGTGAAAGAGTTTTCCCTGTTGTGCTGCGCCTGCTTCTTTCATAGACAACGATCTCATTTTAACTGTCTTGATCGCATTATCCTTGACGTTAAGTATCTCGGCATAATGTTCCGGCAGACGCACGCAGACATTTTTTTCTGGGATCATTTCCAGCAACTCGGTTAACAGGCCGTTCAGGGTTTTGGGGCCTTCCGTCGGCAGGGTCCAGTCCAGTGCTTTGTTGATTTCCCGAATGGTGGCAGTGCCGTCGATCAGGTAAGAGCCGTCATCCTGTGGATGGATGTCTTCCGTTTCTTCTTGAAAATTGGTGGTGAAGTTGCCGACAATTTCTTCGAGGATGTCCTGCAGGGTGACAATTCCCTGGACGTCACCGTATTCGTCTACCACCATCGCCATCCGGCGTTTATTGTTCTGGAATTTGAAAAGCTGCGTGTGCAGAGGCGTGGATTCGGGGACGAAATAGGGATCATCAGAAAACTGCATTAGCTCAGCCTTGTTGACACCTTCCACGCCAATCATGCTGGAAATATTTCGCTGATGCATAAAGCCGATGACGTCGTTCAGATCCTTCCTGTATACCGGCATGATGGTATGCGAGGAGTTCCCAATGAGTTCCAGAATGTCGCTGATGTCATCTTCGATATCGATCCCCGTTACTTCGTTGCGCGGCACCATGATGTCTTCCACCGTAGCCTTTTCCAGATCGAGAATGTTCAGCAGCATGCCATGTCTTTTTGCCGGTATCAGTGCGCCGCTTTCATCAAGCACCGTTCGCAGTTCGTCCGGGGTAAGGTGATGGGTTTCATTTTCGTCCGGTTCAAAACCGAGCACTTTAACCATGAAGTTGGAAACGGAGTTAACCAGCCAGACCAGGGGATAAAAAACCTTGAGAAGCAGTTGCAGCAGCAGGCTTGAAGGAAAGGCAATTTTTTCCGGGTAGAGCGCGGCAATCGTTTTGGGGGTGACCTCGGCAAATATCAGGATGACGAGCGTCAGGATCAGCGACATAAAAATAATTCCGCCGTCTCCCCAGAAGCGGATGGCAATCACCGTGGCTATGGATGTTGCTAGGATATTAACGAAGTTATTGCCGATAAGAATGATGCCGATCAGGCGGTCGGGTCTGTCCAGCAGCTTGCCCGACCGCATTGCACCGCGATGTTCCTTTTTAATGAGGTGACGCAGACGATAACGGTTCAGCGCCATCATCGCCGTTTCAGAACTTGAGAAATAGGCTGACATTAAAATCAGAAAGACAAGAATGCCCAGCAGGATGCCTAGCGAGGTGTCATTCACGGTTATACGCGATCCAGAATAATTTCTAGGACAAATTTACTGCCGAAATAGGAGAGCAGCAGGAAGGCAAAGCCGGTCAGGATCCAGCGGTTGGCGGTTTTGCCGCGCCAGCCAAGTTGATGTCGTCCCCATAAAAGCACAATGAATACCACCCAGGAAATACTCGATAGTACCGTCTTGTGGCTGAGGTGCTGCCCAAAGAAATCATCCATGAATAACACGCCGGTGACGAGCACACCGGTCAGCAGTGCCAGGCCCATCCATATCATTTCAAAGAGCAGTGACTCCATTGTTTCCAGTGGTGGCAGGTGACTGACCAGGCTGAGGGACTTCTTTTGCCTCAGTAGTTTGTCGAGGAAGGAAATCAGCAGTGCCTGTACGGCGGCAATGGTGATGACGCTGACAGAAAGGATGCCCAGCATGATGTGAAGGGCCACGCCCGCTGTGTAGTCGCCCTGGGGTTCGTAGGAGCTCGGGATAAAGTTGGAGGCGAGCAGGCAGATTAACGCCAGCGGGAACAGGTATAGAAACAGGTTGTCTAGAGGTTTTTTCCAGCTGCTGATCATCACTGTAACCACGATCACCCAGCTGACCAGTGACGCCACTTTAAAAAAGCCGAAATCAAGCCCCTCGGGCAGCAGGGTAATCTGGACGATAACAGCAAGGTGAGTGAGCACGGCGATGACGCCGCTGGTCATGACACGGTGGCGGTCGGTGTGTTCGCTGGTCAGGTTCTGGCGCTGGAAGAATGATCCGAGTCCGTAGCTGATGGCAGCAATGATGCTGATTGCAGTGCTGATCATGGTGAAAATTTTCTCATAAGTCACTATAGCCTTGAAGTCCTTATTTCAAAAGGTGTGTGGGCCTGATACTGGAATTAATCCTGTGTTCTGCCACCATGATTTTGTAGAATGGATCATTTTCATTTAACAAGTTGACTAGAAAACCCGTTCCCGATGTTTGAGAATCTTACTGATCGCCTGTCGCAAACGCTGCGTGCTGTGACCGGCAAGGCAAAACTGACTGAAGAAAATATCCAGGAAAGCCTGCGTGAAGTCAGGCGTGCCTTGCTGGAAGCTGACGTCGCATTGCCGGTTGTTCAGGAATTCACAGACAAGGTGAAATTCCGTGCCGTGGGCACCGAGGTCAGCAAAAGCCTGACCCCAGGGCAGGCCTTCATCAAGATTGTCCAGGCTGAATTGCAGGCGTTGATGGGCGAGGCCAACGAGGCGCTCGATCTTAAAACTACGCCGCCTGCAATCATGCTTATGGCAGGCCTGCAGGGTGCGGGTAAAACGACTTCTGTCGCTAAGCTGGCTTACTGGCTGAAGAATACCCAGAAAAAATCCGTAATGGTGGTCAGTGCCGACGTTTACCGTCCGGCCGCCATTCAGCAGCTGGAAACACTGGCCGGCGAAGTCGACGTCTTGTTTTTCCCCAGCGACCCTTCGCAAAAACCGGAACAGATCGTTAAAGGCGCCATCGCCGAGGCAAAGAAACAGTTTGTTGACGTGCTCTTTATCGATACCGCGGGCCGCCTGGCTATTGACGAAGAAATGATGACAGAGATCAAGGGACTGCATGCCATTGCGAATCCCGTCGAAACACTGTTCGTCGTCGACTCCATGACCGGCCAGGACGCAGCGAACACAGCCAAGGCCTTTAACGATGCCTTGCCGCTGACCGGTGTCATCCTCACCAAGGCTGATGGTGATGCAAGGGGCGGTGCTGCACTCTCTGTTAGGCAGATAACCGGCAAGCCCATCAAGTTCATGGGTGTCGGAGAAAAAATTGACGGACTTGAGGCCTTTCACCCTGACCGTATTGCCTCGCGCATCCTGGGCATGGGAGATGTCCTGTCGCTTATCGAGGATGTCGAGAAAAAGGTCGACAAGCAGAAAGCCGAGAAGCTAGCGCGCAAGATCAAGCGTGGGCAACGCTTTGACCTGGAAGATTTCCGCGAGCAGCTGCAGCAGATGAAAAACATGGGCGGCATGTCGAATATGCTGGATAAACTTCCAGGCCTCAGTGATGCACAGAAAGCGGCGGCAGGCATGGTCGATGACAAGACATTTTCGCGAATGGAAGCCATCATCAATTCCATGACGGCCAAGGAGCGCCACCGACCCGAATTACTCAATGGTTCACGCAAAAGACGCATCACGGTGGGGTCGGGCACCTCGATCCAAGACCTCAATCGCCTGCTTAAGCAGCATAAGCAGATGCAGCGCATGATGAAGAAAATGAAAGGCGGCAAGATGGCCAACATGATGCGCGGACTTGGGGGCATGGGAGGGATGAATCCCCCCGGCGGATTCCCGCGCATGTAGGCCGTTTGGCTGACTGCGAATGGGGGTAAAAAATCCCCGAGTTTTTCGTCACTTAGAGTTCCAAACCCCGCACTTTTCCCGTAGAATACCGGCCTTTTTCGGGCCGGGTCAGCCCGTATTTAGCGGAACGCAATTACGGGACCTTTTCGGAATTATTAGAACACTTTTTTTATTAGTGGAAACAACAAGTTATGGTAACCATTAGACTCTCAAGAAGCGGTGCCAAAAAGCGCCCTTTCTATCACCTGACGGTAGCAGACAAGCGTTTTGCCCGTGATGGTCGCTTCATCGAGCGCGTTGGATTTTTCAATCCGGGTGCCCGCGGCCAGGAAGAAAGGCTCCGCGTTGACCTGGACAGGGTCAAGTACTGGCAGGGCAAAGGCGCCATCGCCAGTGACCGTGTTGCTCGTCTGCTGAAGGATGCGGAAGCTGCAGCTTCTACCGCTGCCTAACCGCATTTCCTAAAACATGGTGAGGCCATCCAATACGGAACAAGGCTATACCACGTTAGGCAAAGTTGGTGCGGTGCATGGTGTCAAGGGCTGGGTTCGTCTGATTTCATTTACAGAGCCAGCTGACAACATCCTCAGGTTCAGAAATTTTTATATCAGCACCGGCACTCCTTCTGAAAGCAGGGAGAAGATTGAAATAGACGAAAGCCGGGTCCAGGGAAAGCATTTCATCGGACATATAGCCGGTTGCGATGACAGGGAAGAAGCCAGGGCCTATACCGGCCGTGAGCTGCAGGTAAAGCAAAATGACTTGCCTGAGCTCGAGACAGAAGAGTATTACTGGTTTCAACTTGAGGGATTGGAGGTGATCAACCTCCAGGATGAATTCCTGGGCCAGGTAGACCACCTGATAGAAACAGGCGCCAATGACGTAATGATTGTCAGGCCTGTTGAAAACAGCATAGATAAAGAAGAGAGACTGATTCCTTTTATAAAGGAGCAAGTAATAAAGCAGGTAGACCTGGATGAAAATATTATCCGGGTCGACTGGGAAAAGGATTTCTGACGATTTTTTGCGGAAAGCCCCTGCGGGAACGGTGAAAATCCATGCAGTCTCAAGATAAAACATTACGGGCAGGCGTTATTACGCTGTTCCCTGAAATGTTTGACGCAATAAGCGATTACGGCATCAGCGGTCGTGCCCTTAAGGAAGGGCTGGTGGAACTGGGATTGTGGAATCCCCGGTACTTCACCGAGGACAAGCACCAGACCGTGGACGACAGGCCATATGGCGGTGGTCCCGGCATGCTGATGAAGACAGGGCCCCTCGCGCTGGCTATTAATGCTGCCAGGCAGGAGTTGCCAGGCGCCAAGGTTATCTACCTGACGCCGCAGGGCAGTCCCGTTAACCAGCAGACCGTCAATCAGCTGGCGAACCAGGAATCCTTGATTTTCCTGTGTGGCCGCTACGAGGGCATCGATGAGCGCATCATCGAAACCGAGGTTGATGATGAGCTGTCGCTGGGCGATTTTGTGCTAAGCGGTGGAGAAGTGGCCGCCATGGCGTTGCTGGATGCCATCATCCGGTTACAGCCCGGGGTACTTGGGCATGAAGACTCCGCTGAGCAGGATTCGTTTATGAATGGGCTGCTGGATTGCCCGCACTATACGAGACCGGAAGAATACGAAGGTAAAACGGTGCCGCCGGTGCTTTTAAGCGGTGACCATGAAGCCATAAGGAAATGGCGTATGCAGCAAAGCCTGGGCAGGACGTGGCAGCGGAGACCTGATTTGCTGGAAGAGATGGAATTAACGGATGAACAGAAGGCCCTGTTGGCACTGTTTATCTCTGATCAGGAATCAGGATCGGATAAATAGCTTTGAACAGCTACCAGTTTAATTAAAAGTGGTGAATACAATGAGCAAGAACAGCATTATTCAGAATATCGAACAGTCGCAGATGAAGGCCAATGTGCCTGATTTTTCACCCGGCGATACTGTCGTGGTACAGGTACGTATCAAGGAAGGTGACCGTGAGCGTCTCCAGGCTTTCGAAGGCGTTGTCATCGGCAAACGCAACCGTGGCCTGAACTCCGCTTTCACCGTGCGCAAAATGTCCCACGGCGTAGGTGTTGAGCGTACTTTCCAGACACACAGCCACCAGGTTGACAGCATTACTGTCAAACGTCGCGGTGATGTACGTCAGGCCAAGCTTTACTACCTGCGTGACCTTACTGGTCGTGCTGCCCGTATTGCTGAAAAACTTGGCAAGAAAGGTGAGCAGGCTGACGCAACTCCACTTGATGACTCTGCCACTATTGCCGAGCAGATAGAAGCGGCACAGCAGGAAGAGCAGGAAGTGGTAGCTGAAGCCCCTGATGCAGCAGAGGAAACAGCTGAAGCAGCGGTAGAAGAAGTAGCTGAAGCCCCTGCAGTTGAAGAGGCGGCCGCAGAAGAAGCACCTGCTGAAGAAGTGGCTGAAGAGGCTCCAGCCGAGGAAGTCCCTGCTGCCGAAGAATCAGAAGACGAAGAAGAAAAGAAAGAAGACTAAAAGCGCTGCTGAATAGGCACTTTTTTCATTTCGTTTGAAATGGAGTCCCATCGAGACGGTCTTTTAACACAATAACCTTTCTGTTTGTTAACATCCGTTACAGCAGATAAAACAGAAAGTGAAGAGTAAACCCGGGTTCGTGAACCCGGGTTGATTATTCAACTTCAACCAACCCAGTTATCACATTCAGGTGGTTGCAATGAATCTAATCCGTCAAAGGCTCCTGTCTTTACTCATCCTGGCAACTTCATCCCTATCCGTAAGTATTTCCGCCCAGGAAGATCCGGTTGCTGAGATCCGTGCAGTGATCGAAGCGACTCAGCCAAACATGTTAATTGAGAGTATCAGGCCTGCACCCTTTGAAGGCATGTACCAGATTACCCTGAAAAGCGGCCAGATCATTAATGCCACTACTGATGCCCGCTACTTTATTCCCGGTGACCTTTATGAAGCACTACCGCAGGGCCTGATCAATCGCAGTGAAGAAACCCGCAACGTGCTGCGAGCGGCAAAAATTGCAGCCTTACCAGAAAGCGACATGATCATTTTTGAGCCTGAAGGCGGGCGCAAGGCTACCATCACGGTTTTCACTGACGTGGATTGTCCATACTGCAGGCAGCTGCACGGCGATATGGATCGCCTCAATGATTTTGGTATCGCTGTACGCTACCTCGGTTACCCGCGCACAGGTCTGGATACCGAAACTCACCGCAAAATGATTTCAGCCTGGTGTGCTGAAAATCCCAATGCCATGTTCACCAGTGCCACCCGTGGCGGTGAAATCCCCGAGGCTGACTGCGAGAATCCCATCGCAGAGCATTACCAGCTGGGTCGTGAAGTGGGTGTGACGGGCACGCCGGCACTTGTTCTAGAAGACGGCACGATCTTGCCCGGTTATATCCCGGCAGAAACCCTCGCGGGTTATTTGCTTGGCACGGTGCAGTAATCGCCCAATAAAATATTTACGCGTATGGTCTCCTGACCATACTATTCCTTTTTAATCCCTTATAATGTCGCGCTTTTGAATTGCCGGAGAAAGCTATCTTGGACCAGGTAAAGATTGGTATTTGCGGTCTTGGTACTGTCGGCTATGGCAGTTACTTGGTACTAGCAGAAAACAAAGAAGAAATTGCCCGCCGGGCCGGCTGTGAAGTGGTGGTCAGTCACATTGGCACGCGCAGTGTGAAACCGGAACAGGAAGTAGGGGATACACGGGTAAGTGCCAATGTCTTTGCGGTGGCTGATGATCCAGAGGTTGATATCGTCCTGGAGCTCATTGGCGGCGAAGATCTGGCCAAAGACCTTGTCCTGCGAGCCGTCAACAATGGTAAACATGTTGTTACAGCCAACAAGGCGCTTATTGCAGTACATGGCAATGAAATTTTCGAGGCTGCTGCCCGCAACAATGTCTGCGTTGCCTACGAAGCCGCTGTTGCCGGTGGCATACCGGTCATCAAGGCTGTGCGTGAAGGAATGGCTGCCAATCGTATCGAATGGCTTGCTGGAATTATCAACGGTACGGGCAATTTTATTCTCACCGAAATGTGTGACAAGGGCAGCGAGTTTGCCGATGTGCTCAGGCAGGCACAGAAACTTGGCTATGCCGAAGCAGACCCGACCTTTGATGTGGAAGGAATTGATGCCGCCCACAAGCTGACCATCCTGGCTTCCATTGCCTTTGGTATACCGCTTCAGTTTGAAAAAGCCTATACCGAGGGGATTACTCAGGTCACGATTGAAGATATTCACTATGCTAAAGAGCTTGGTTATCGCATCAAGCATCTTGGTATTGCCCGCAACACCGATGACGGCATTGAACTGCGAGTTCACCCGACTCTGATCTCAGAAGAGAAACTCATCGCCAATGTGGATGGCGTCATGAATGCGGTCATGGTGCAGGGCAATGCTGTTGGTCCAACCATGTATTACGGTGCCGGCGCGGGTGCGTTGCCGACAGCCTCGGCGGTGGTTGCCGATGTCGTCGACGTGGTCAGGGTGATGGATCATCCACAAAGTGCAGTCCCAACACTGGCATTCCAGAATGATCATATCTCTGACACGCCGGTACTTGGTATCAGTGAAATCGAGAGCGCCTATTACCTTAGAATCGCAGCAGAGGATAAGGCAGGTGTGCTTTCTGACATCACCGAGATACTGGGGGATCATTCTATCAATATCGAGGCGGTTATTCAGAAAGAGCCCAGAGATCATGATGCGCAGCAGGTTCTCTCGGTCATCATTCTCACACACGAAATAAAAGAAGCGGTAATGATCGACGCTATCGGCAAGATTGAGGCGCTGGAAGCAGTCAGCGGCAATGTTTCACGTATAAGAATGGACAAGCTCGAGTGAAATACATAAGCACCAGGGGCAAGTGCCTGGCACAGAATTTTGAAGAAGTCCTCCTGACCGGCCTGGCGCCTGATGGGGGGCTCTATATTCCCGAATCCATTCCGCAAGTAAGCGCGGAGCAGCTTGAGCAGTGGAAATCGCTGCCCTATGCCGACCTGGCATACGAAATTATCAAGCTCTACGTTGCAGACTGCATGCCCGGCGGAGATCTAAAGCGCATCATCAACGAAACCTATGCAGTCTTCTCGCACGATGAAGTGGCACCTGTACGTCGGTTGCAGGACGGGGAGTATGTGTTGGAACTCTTTCATGGCCCGACCCTTGCTTTCAAGGATTTTGCCCTGCAGTTGCTGGGCAGGTTGCTTGATTACTTCCTCGAGCGTCGTAAAAAAAATGTCGCCATATTAGGGGCTACTTCTGGCGATACCGGATCGGCCGCGCTGGAGGGATGTCGACACTGCGAGTACGTGGACATGTACATCCTGTATCCGCATAACCGCGTATCAGAAGTGCAGCGCCGCCAGATGACCACTGTTTCGGGGATAAACGTGAACAGTCTGGCATTGGAAGGGAATTTTGATGACTGCCAGAACATTGTAAAGAGAGCTTTTGCGGATCAGTCTTTTCTGCCAGAGGATTATCAGCTGGTCGCTGTTAATTCGATTAACTTCTGCCGCATCATGGCCCAGATCGTTTATTACTTTTACGCCGGGCTGAAGTTTCTTGGTGATGCGTCTGCCGTTTCCTTTTCTGTGCCCACCGGTAATTTTGGCGACATCTATGCCGGTTACCTGGCCAAGAAAATGGGGCTGCCGGTAGACAGGCTCGTTATTGCCACCAACAAGAACGACATCCTCCACCGTTTCATCAGCAGCAACCAGTACAACTTGGGGCCGCTGGAACCGAGTCTCTCACCGAGCATGGATATCATGGTGTCGAGTAATTTTGAACGCTTCCTGTTTGATCTCTTCAAGGGTGATACCGACAGGGTGGAATCTTTCGTAACCAGCCTAAGCAATAATGCGCAGCAGGTCAGTGAAACAGAATGGAATCGTGCTAAGCGCGTGTTCGACAGCTGCCGCGTCGATGATGACACAACCTGTGCCACGATCCGTGAAGTGTATGATGATTTCGGTTACGTGCTCGATCCGCATACCGCGACAGGTATAAAAGCGGGCCGCGAATGCAAAGGCGAAAGTGAAAGCCCGATGATCTGCCTGGCAACAGCTCATCCAGCCAAGTTCAGCGAGGCTATTGAGCGCGCCGGACTGCATACGCCGCCGCTGCCTGCGCACTTGGCTGACCTCATGTCACGTGAAGAAAGAATGACTATTTTGCCGGCCAGCCTGGAGGCCGTGACAGGGTTTATACAGGAAACGCTCTAACTTGAGGAGCTCAGTCCTAGGAAGGGGCGGCTAATACGACTTCGAACTCAAGGGTTTCCTGGTTGCGCTGAGTCATTACCTTCACGGCATCCCCGGGTCGATACTGCTCAAGAATGTTGAGAAGATCATCCTGATTCGAAACCGGTTGGCCCTCAACTTCTAGTATCACATCCCCAAGAAAAAGATCGCCGCGAGAATTCTGCTGCAGGCCAATCAGGCCTGCATTCGCCGCGGGAGTTCCATCAAAAACACGCGTGATGGGTAGCCCATTGATACGGTAGCGGCTTGATAGGCTTTCAGATAGGGACAGGTCAACGCCGATCACTGGTCTGACTTCTTTGCCGTGCTCCAGTAGCTGCGGCACAATTTTTTTCACCGTATTGACGGGAATCGCAAACCCAATTCCGGCATATGCACCACTTGGACTAACTATCTGCGTGTTCACGCCAACCAGCTGGCCGAGGGAGTTAAGCAGTGGTCCTCCTGAGTTGCCCGGGTTGATCGCGGCATCGGTCTGAATAACATCTCTGATGGTCCGGTTGGTGAGCGAATTAATTTCACGGCCAAGCGCACTCACCACGCCTACGGTTAGTGTGGTATCCAGGCCGAAAGGGTTGCCGATGGCTATGACCTTCCTACCTACTTCCAGCGTACTAGAATCGCCGAGCGGGAGGGGATAAAGTTTATCTGCAGGGGCATCGATACGTAGAAGCGCCAGGTCCTTATCCGGAGAACGGCCAACCAGCGTAGCTTCCCAGGTACTTTGGTCTTGTAGAGTAATTGTGACCTTGCTGGCGCCCTGGATTACATGAAAGTTGGTTACGACCAGGCCGCTCTTATCCCAGACAAATCCGGTGCCGGCTCCCTGGGGGATCTCCTGGAGATTTAGGGAAAATATGCCGGAGCGGCTATAGGCAGTGTTGGTTACGTAAACAACAGAAGCACTGGCCTGCTTGAAAATTTCAATCGTGTTGGCTTCATCCTCTGTCTGGAAGCTTCGATAATCAGCCGAGGAAGCCTCCAGAGCGGGCAGCAGTAATGCCAGCAGCCCCCAGCTAAAGATAATAATTACGCCAATACTTTTTTTCAGATTCATTATCTAACCTGTATATGGATTTAAGTTTTTGAGTTCAGAATAAATATCAAGGATTACAGCTGGTTAGGCTGGTAAAGACATAAATAGTTCCCGGATTTTTGATTTCGCCCATGTCTTCATGAAACATTGTAAAATCCTCTAAGTAGTAACACTGGATAAAACAATAATTTGCACCCGAGAGATTACTCTTCTCCCCTAGATAGGGACAGCAGCGGCAATAATCAAGTGACAGATGAGATTTTCGACTTTGGCCTTTTGAAAAAGCTGCTTTCCGATGCTTTTAAAAAATATGCAGACTTGATAGCCCTCAGTTGTAAAGTGCCCAGTAAAGTCGAATTCGGAGCCATCTTGCCTCACTCTATCGTGGGCAAAATCTTACGGCGCCAGCTGCATGATGATCAGCTGGCTTGAGTCTTGAGCAATGCAGATTCAGCAGCGCACGCAAGTCAAGGACTCTGAGCTCGGTGAAGAAGTTCATCCGGTGCTCCGCAGAATCTATGCCGCGCGGGGGGTAGTCAACGAGGCTGATTTGCGTCTTGAACTGGGGGAACTGCTGCCGCCCTCTCAGCTGAAAAACTGCCATACCGCTGCCGACTTGCTCTTAACGGCTATGTACGCAGGTAAAAAAATACTGGTAGTTGGTGATTTCGATGCTGACGGGGCAACCAGCTCGGCGCTACTGGTGCTCTGCATGCGGGCCTTTGGTTATGACTTCGTCGACTACCTTGTGCCCAACCGCTTTCAGTATGGCTATGGTCTTACTCCAGAAATCGTTGAGGTTGCACTGGTGTCATTACCTGATTTGATCATAACCGTCGATAATGGTATCTCCAGTATTGAAGGGGTGAGACAAGCCAATAAAGCCGGGGTCGACGTTCTTGTGACTGATCACCATTTGCCCGGCGCAGAACTGCCAGACGCCAGCTGTATCCTCAATCCGAACCAGCCAGGCTGTGAATTTCCAAGCAAGGCGCTAGCTGGCGTTGGCGTGGTTTTCTATCTCATGTCGTCACTGCGGTCAGCCCTGAGAGAGCAGCTTTGGTTTGAGAGCAGGGGTATAGCCGAGCCCAACATGGCTAGTTTTCTCGATCTCGTTGCCCTCGGGACCGTCGCGGATGTTGTGCCGCTTGACCAGAACAACCGCCGCCTTGTTAAGCATGGGCTTGGCATAATTCGCAGTGGTAAAGGCAGGCCGGGGATACGTGCCTTGCTCGAAGTGGCTGGCCGTAATCCAAACTCCGTTGTGGCAAATGACTTGGCCTTTGGTGCAGGACCAAGACTAAATGCAGCGGGGCGTCTTGATGACATGTCGCTAGGGATTGAATGCCTTCTCACCGATAATCCCGGTAAAGCCAGAGAGTTGGCTGTGCGCCTAGACGGGCTAAATAAGGATCGGCGCCAAATTGAACAGCAAATGCAGACGCAGGCGATGGATGCCCTGCAGCACCTGAATATAGGAGACGTCTCGCAGCTAGGCATTTGTCTTTACGACAGTCACTGGCACCAGGGTGTAATCGGAATTCTGGCCTCACGCATAAAGGAAAAATTCCATCGGCCCTGTATTGTGTTTGCAGATGCAGGTGAAGAGGGTGACGCTAATATGATCAAGGGTTCAGCACGCTCGATTGAAGGACTGCATATAAGGGACGTGCTTGATGCGGTTGCCACTATTAACCCTGGACTCCTCAATCGTTTTGGCGGCCATGCTATGGCGGCAGGCCTTGCTATTCACAGGGAGGACTTTGAAGCGTTCAGGGCAGCGTTTGAAAAAGTGCTCAAGAAATACCTGGACCAGGCTATTCTTAAGGAGTCCACCTGGGTGGACGGAGAATTACCGCCATCCAGTCTCACGTTGGATTTTGCGGCTTCGCTGCGTGAGGCAGGTCCATGGGGGCAGCATTTTCCTGAACCGCAGTTCATGGGTGACTTTATAGTTATTAATAACCGTGTCGTGGGTGAGAAACACCTCAAGCTGACTCTGCAGGCAGGTGAGCAGAAAAATCCCGAGGCAATAGTGGATGCCATTGCTTTCAATGTCGATAAGCAGTTGTTGAATCTCAACCTAAAGCAGGTCTCGCTGGTTTACCGGTTGGACGTGAATGAATTTCGGGGCGTCGTTACCTCACAACTGGTGATTGAAAAAATCGTGGAATGGAATGCCCGGTAATTAAAGCAGGGGAATCTGATTTCCAGGCAATAAAAACCCGGCATATTGCCGGGTTTGTTTTGGGATCATATGTGTATTTGTTGCGTTATTTGCCTAGAGACTTGATGTAGGCGGCAACGTCTTCCATAGCCTGGTCGTCAGGAAGAATCATGGCCATTGGAGCCATTTGCATACCATAAACGTCCCCGGCACCGCCGCGAATCCCTTTCTTGAAATTTTGCAGCTGACGTACAACGTACCACTCTTCCTGGCCAGCCAGTGCTGGTGCATTCAGAGCTTCCATACCCTCTGCGTTAGCGCCGTGGCAGGCACCGCAAGTTGCGTAAAAGGCCTGGCCGCGTGAAGCATCACCGGCAGCAAAAACAGACGTGGAAGTAAGAAGAGTAACAAGGGCTGCAAATGCACCGATTGCTTTCAACTTCATAGGATAACTCCTGTTAATAATGTAAATAAATTTTCGCTTGTGTGAACTGAACTACAGCTGAATTCTTGAAACGTGCACCGCAGGCTTGCTATCGGGTGGGGTTTGCTTTGTAGATTGTCTCAGACTGTCTGAACGGATCGCGATTATAGCAACATCCTTATAAAATTAAAGGGATTGTTTTGAGCATGTACGGACTGTTTGCACGTGGTACTCAACGCTTTTACAGAGTAATATTTGCGCTTTTTTTGAAGCAGGATTTTGTGCATGACAATCAAGTCTGACAAGTGGATACGCCGGATGGCAGAAGAGCATGGCATGCTCGACCCTTTTGTGCCCGGCCAGATCAGGGAAGTTGACGGCAAACGGGTCATTTCCTACGGCACGTCCAGTTATGGCTATGACGTGAGATGCGCTAATGAATTCAAGATCTTCACCAATGTGCATACCTCAAGCGTGGTGGATCCCAAGAATTTTGATGAAACCAGCTTTGTCAGTATCGAGGAAGAGTCCTGCGTCATTCCGCCGAATTCCTTTGCCCTGGCGCGTACCGTTGAGTATTTCAGGATTCCATCCAATGTCCTGACGGTCTGCCTTGGTAAATCAACTTATGCTCGCTGCGGCATAATTGTTAATGTCACACCGCTTGAGCCGGAGTGGGAAGGCCACGTCACGCTGGAGTTTTCCAATACCACGCCGCTGCCAGCGAAGATCTATGCCAACGAGGGCGTCGCGCAGATGCTGTTCTACGAGTCTGATGAACAGTGCGAGGTCACCTATAAGGACAGGGCAGGCAAGTATATGGGGCAGACCGGCGTCACGCCGCCAAAATCCTGATTTAGCCTGCATATTCAGTCCAGAATATTTACACGCTTTTACAGCCCTATCTCATTGATTTTTCGGTATAATCCTCTTTTTATAGCTTGCTGGTGAAATACCGCTGCCAATGCTGAGGGTCAAGTCACTTTTTTGTGAACGGGATGACCGGGTCTTATTCAGGAACCTGGATTTCCACCTGTCTGAAGGACAGGCCATCCAGGTTCAGGGCTCCAATGGCAGCGGCAAAACCACGCTGTTGCGGATTCTCTGTGGTCTGAACACGGATTATACCGGTGACTTTTTCTGGTACGATCAGCCAATGGCAAAAAGCTGGCCGCAATTCAGAGAGTCGGTGTTTTATCTGGGACATGCCCCTGCGATCAACAAGACACTTACCGCGGAGGAGAACCTGCGCTGGTACTGTGCCTCCAGGGGGCTGAAGAACGACATTAGTATTTCACAGGCCCTGGCATTTTTTGGTTTGCAGGGGTATGAGGAAGTGCCTTGCTACATGATGTCTGCCGGCCAGCAGCGCCGGGTCAGCCTGGCGAGGCTGAAACTGACCAATGCAAGTCTGCTTGTCCTGGATGAACCGTTTACCGCGCTTGATAAGCGGGGCGTTCAGGAACTGGAGGCCATGCTGGCCGGTTTTGTTGCAGAGGGTGGGGCACTGCTACTCACTACCCATCATCCATTGCAGCTGGAATGTCCGCTCCAGGTGATCGACCTGGATAAATACAACACCGAGGCGGAAGCACAATGGTAGCCGGCACCTCGATGAGCATGGGCAGCGTTATACTGGCCACGATCCGCCGGGAACTTTTGCTTGCCCTGCGTTCGCCGGGTGACGTGATCAATCCCCTGATGTTTTTTGTTATTTCGATTTCTTTGTTTCCACTTGGGGGCGGGGCAGATACAGATTTTCTAAGCGGCATTGCCTCTGGTGTGATCTGGGTGACGGCGCTGCTGGCGATCATGTTTTCCATGGACAGCCTTTTCAGGGCTGATTACGAAGACGGGTCGCTGGAACAGCTGCTGATGAGTCCGCAGCCGCTTTATTTTTTGCTGCTGGCCAAGGTCTTCAGCCACTGGCTGCTGTCCTGTCTTCCCATAATAATTCTTGCACCCTTGTTTGCTGAAATGCTGGCGATGCCTGACGCAGGGCGCATGCCTCTAGTGCTTGGACTGCTGGTGGGAACCCCGATTCTATGCCTCCTGGGAGCGATCGGCATGGCCCTGACGGTGGGGCTTTCGCGCAGTGGTTTACTGCTGGCTGTGTTAATATTGCCCCTTTTTATCCCTGTACTTGTATTCGGTACAGGCATGGTTCAGGCAGCCATGGGTAGCCTGCCATACACTGGTCTGCTGTCTCTCCTGGGTGCTTTATTGATTGCAGCGATATGCCTTTCACCGCTGGCTATCGGGGCAGCATTGCGGATAAGTGTTAATTGAAGAAGAGCGGTTTCAGATCCATATAAAAAATATGTGGCAGTGGTTTTACAAGTTGGGTTCGCCCAAGATTTTTTACGCGATGACGGAGCGATACCTGCCATGGCTGACAGGCATTACTGTCCTGCTGTTAGGGGTGGGCTTGGTCTGGGGGCTGGCATTCACACCGCCTGACTACCAGATGGGTGAGAACTATCGCATAGCCTATATCCATATACCCACGGCTACCCTGGCCATGGGCTGTTACGCCATGATGGCCTGTTTCAGTGCGGGCTACCTGATCTGGAAAATCAAGATCGCTGACATGATCGCCAAGGCCTGCGCGCCCATTGGAGCAACAATCACGGCCGTGGCGCTGGCAACCGGCTCGCTCTGGGGTATTCCGACCTGGGGTACCTGGTGGATATGGGACGCACGATTAACCTCTACGCTGATCATGCTGTTTCTCTACATGGGCATCATCGCACTGCGCTCGGCATTTGACTCTGTTGACTCTGGTGCACGCGCTTGTGCCGTTCTTAGCCTGGTGGGCGTGGTGAACCTACCCATCATCAAGTACTCGGTGGAATGGTGGAATACACTGCATCAGGGAGCCAGCAACCTGTCCCTCAGCGATACGGCGGCAAATCCGCCGGAAGTTTGGGTGCCGGCATTCTTTGTCGGTTTTGGCATCCTGTGTTTCTTTCTTATTGCGTTGATTCTGCGCACGCGCAATGAAATCCTGTTCCGGGAAAGACGTGCACAGTGGGTGTTGGAACTGCTGTCAAAGGGAGAAGCCGGTGCCTGAGTTTCAGTTTCAGAATTTTGCCGAGTTTCTGGCCATGGGCGGACATGCCGTGTATGTCTGGAGTTCATACGGCTTTTTTGCGCTGGTTATTGCCCTCAACGTGATCCAACCTGCCATGGCCAAGCGAAAAATAATCCGGGACCTTAAAGCGAGATGGCAGCGAGAAGCTGCAAGACGGGGGCAGACTGTACAGGAGGCAGAAGGGTAAGATATGTTAATTCACCGCCAGCAAAAACTGGCCATCGTTCTTTTCATTATTTCTGGCTCGGCACTTGCCGTTGGTCTCGTGCTGTTCGCGCTGAATGAAGGGTTGAATGTTTTCTATACGCCCACGGAAGTGTCTGAGGGCGCCGTGCCGGCGGGCCAGTCTTTCAGGATTGGCGGTATGGTAAAAATGGGCAGTCTTGAAAAGGAAAGCCTCGAGGGCACCGAAATTAATTTCGTTGCGACAGATTTTTGCAACGATGTGCTGGTGAGTTACTCGGGTCCTCTGCCGGATCTGTTTCGCGAGGGGCAGGGCGTCGTGGCCGATGGTGCACTTAATGAGCTGGGCACTTTCCAGGCCACTCAGATCCTAGCCAAGCATGATGAGAATTATATGTCAGCAGAAGTAAAAGCCTCACTGGATGCCGTCGAAGATGCGGACGTGGAGGTTTGTCAGCAATGATTCCAGAGCTGGGAAATTTTTCACTTGTACTGGCATTAAGTCTCGCTGTTCTACTCAGCGTTGTGCCAATGATTGGTGTGCAAAAAAACAATGAATTGCTGATGACGCTTTCCAGGCCGCTCTGCACTGGCGTCTGGGTGTTCATGGTGATCAGTTTCGGCTGTCTTGCCTATGCTTTTCTCGACGACGACTTTTCCGTGGCTTACGTCGCCAGCAACTCCAATTCTTTGCTGCCGGTCTATTACAAGTTCACTGCCGTCTGGGGAGGACATGAAGGCTCGCTCCTGCTGTGGGTACTGATGGTCGCAAGTTGGACATATGCGGTCAGTCTTTTCAGCCGCAACCTGCCTCTTGATATCCTGGCCAGGGTGCTGGCGGTAATGGGAATAATCAGTGTCAGCTTTTTGCTGTTCATGCTGTTTACCTCGAATCCCTTTGATCGTCTGCTGCTCAACACGCCTGCCGATGGGACTGACCTGAATCCGCTGCTGCAGGATTTCGGCATCATCGTGCATCCGCCATTTCTCTATATGGGCTATGTTGGCTTTTCGGTGGCTTTTGCTTTTGCCATCACGGCGCTTCTGTCCGGCAAGATGGATGCCGCCTGGGCGCGTTGGACAAAGCCATGGACCAATGCCGCCTGGGCATTTCTCACGATTGGAATAGCGCTCGGCAGCTGGTGGGCTTACTACGAGCTCGGCTGGGGCGGCTGGTGGTTCTGGGATCCGTCTGAAAACGTGGCTTTCATGCCATGGCTAGTAGGCACTGCACTCATCCATTCGCTTTCTGTTACAGAAAAGCGCGGAGTGTTTAAAAGCTGGACAGCGCTGCTGGCTATTGCGGCTTTCTCACTGAGCCTGCTGGGCACATTCATCATTCGTTCCGGCCTTCTGACATCTGTGCATGCCTTTGCCGTTGACCCTGAAAGGGGAATGGTCCTGATGGCTATTATTTTATTGGTGATTGGGTCGTCCCTGTTTCTGTATGCACTGCGCGCACCAGTGGTGAAAGGAATTGCCAGCTACACGGCGACATCCCGCGAAGTCTTCCTGCTCATCAATAACATTATCCTAGTAGTCAGCGTAGCGATGATCCTGCTGGGCACGCTTTACCCGCTGATTCATGAGGCGATCTACGGTGAGGCCAACAAGGTCTCGGTGGGAGCGCCTTACTTTAATGCCATCTTCCTGCCCCTGATGGGATTGATTGTTATTTTTCTGTCCATTGGTTCCATTTCCCGCTGGAAAAAAACGTCCATGGATTATCTAAAGAGCCAGCTTTTAAAAGTGGCAGTCGCTAGCGTTCTTCTGGGCATTGTGATTCCCCTGGTGGTAACGCGAGAAGTCAACGTACCAATCTTTATAGCGGTTGCGCTGGCACTGTGGATTATTCTGGGTATCGGCAGAGATATTCTCACGAAAACGGCAAACAAGGCTTCACTGCTGGAAGGCTTGAAAAGCCTGAGCCTGAGTTATTACGGCATGCAGATTGCCCATCTGGGGATGGCTGTCATCATTCTAGGTGTCTGCCTGACAAGTCATTACAGTATAGAGGAAGATGTGCGCCTTGCCCCAGGCGAGCAGATTGAAATCGGCAAATACACCTTTACATTCCAGGGCGTGAATCGTGAACCCGGTCCTAACTATGCCGCCGATGTTGGCACGATCGAAGTGCAGAAGAATAATACTACTTACATGACGCTATATCCTGAAAAAAGAACTTACTTTGCTACCGGCACTGTCCAGACCGAAGCGGATATTGATGTTGGATTTACCCGCGATCTCTTTGCCGCCCTGGGCGACCCGCGCGGTGATGGGGCCTGGGTGGTAAGGCTGCATGTAAAACCTTTTGTGTTCTGGATCTGGATGGGCGCATTCCTGATGGCAGCGGGAGGCATTACCGCTATTCTTGACAGGCGTTATCGTGTCAGGGAAGTTCGCCAGCAAGAAACAGTAACGAAAACTCCAGGTGCAATGGGTTCCCTGAAGGGAGCATGAGCGATCAATCCCCGAAAAATAACATGCGGCTGAAACTCTTTGTTCCTGTTGCCGTGTTCCTGATTCTGTCCGGCCTGTTCTTTTTTGGCCTGACCCGCGATCCGAACGTGGTTCCCTCGGCCCTCGTTGACAGGCCGCTGCCTGAATTTACCCAGCCCAGCCTGTACCCCGAAGAGGGGGTCTTCAGCAAGCAGGAATTGCTGGGCGATATTTTACTGGTCAATATCTGGGGCTCATGGTGTCCGCCTTGTCATGCCGAGCATCCTTTTTTCCTTGAAATCAGTGAGACGGAAAACGATATCACGATGGTGGGAATCAGCTATGACTATTCCATGGAAGAAGACAGGCTTTTTTTGGAAGAGCGGGGCAACCCTTTTGATTACAACGTGGTGGACCTGGATGGCTCCCTGCGAATAGACCTGGGCGTCACAGGCGCCCCTGAAACTTTTCTTGTCGATCAAAACGGCATGATTCTTCACCGCCACATTGGTGCCATCGACAGTATTATCTGGAAAGACATTTTTGTTCCTTTTCTGGAACAGATCAGGTAAGACACTGTCATGAAAAATTTAATACTTCTTTTCTTAGCCCTTCTTTTACTCCCGGTGGTTAGCCAGGCAGCAATCGAGGAATATGCTTTTGAAGAGGAAGTCCAGGAAGAGCGCTTCAAGCAGCTCACCTACGAAATGCGCTGCCCCAAGTGCCTTAATTCCAATATTGCCGGTTCCGATGCACCCATTGCGGCCGACCTGCGCAAAGAAGTGTATGACCAGATTCTTGAGGGGCGCACGGACCAGGAAATTCTTGATTTCATGAGCAGCCGTTACGGGGACTTTATTCTCTATCGTCCCAGGCTCACTGCCGGGACACTGGTGCTCTGGTTTGGCCCGGCGCTTCTTCTTCTAGGCGGCATTATTATTGTCAGGCGCATGATGCTGCAGAGCCAGGATGCAGCTACCGAGACAGGTCTAACGCAAAAGGAGCAGGAAGAACTCGACAAGCTTCTTGACCGGGACTGAACCATGATGTCCTTTATTCCTTATTCCGTTTTATTGATTGCCCTTGCGCTGCTGTTTATTGCAGTGCCTTACTTGCGTTTCCGCCCCTCTGATAACTCCATTGACCCCGAGATTCGCCGCAGGAAAAACCGCGAGGTTTATGAAAGCAGTCTTGCCGAGCTCGAAAAAGACCAGGCAGAAGGTGTCATTTCAGTGGATGAGTTTGAAAAACTGAAAACCGAACTGTCGCGCAGTTTTCTTCGTGACATGGATGCCATAGATGGCAGAGTGACTCAAAGTAATGGCGGACCTCGCAAGCTCGTACCAGTGCTTAGTCTGCTCTTCATTCCAATTTTCAGTTATGGCATATACGAATTGGTAGGCTCAGCCAGGGACCTCGAACTACCGAAAATTTTTCAAACCCTTAATACGGCAGAATCCGCAGAAGAACAGCGTGCAGGCTTTCTTAGGCTGGCGGAAGTGCTGGAGGAACGTTTCGAACGTAAGCCGGATGATATTCAAAATGGCTATATGCTCGGTACGCTCTATATTCAGCTGGAAGATTTTAACTCGGCAATTAATACCTTCGAGTTACTGATCGGTGAGTTAGAAGATGGGCCGGATAAGGCGACTGTTCTGGGCCAGCTGGCGCAGGCCATGTACCTGGATGCGGGCTCCTCGTTGACCTCTGATCTGCAGAGCGTAATCGAACGGGCGATGACGATGAATTCCAATGAACAGGCCATCATGAGCATCCTGGGATTCGAATCTTTTATGCAGCAGGACTTTAGACAGGCCGTTTTCTACTGGCGCCGCCAGCTTTCACAACTTAACGGTAATAGTGAGCAGGCCCTGGCTCTGCGCGACCGCATTAGTACCATTGAAGCACTGCTGCCCCCGGAGACGGCAGAAGTAGTTGATGATGGTGGGGCCTCTGTTACGCTTGTTATCGACGTGGACGATTCTGTGCGGGATCTCGTGGATGCTTCAATGCGTTTGTTTGTCTATGCTCGAAGCCCAGATTTTCCGATGCCGCTCGCAGCCGTCAACTTAGTTCAGCCGGAATTTCCTTTCGAAATTACGTTGACAGATGCCAATGCCATGACGCCTGCAGCTAAACTTTCTTCTGCGTCACAGGTTTACGTGGGGGCGCGTTTGTCGAGATCCGGTGTGGCCAATGCCCAGGCGGGCGATATTGAAGCTGAATCCGACACCTTTGATCTAGACTCACTGGAAGACAAAATTTCAATTTCCATTAGCAAAGTGGTTCAGTAATTTAGAACCATTTCTCTCATCAAATTTATAGTTAATGTAAATCATGCCATCAGGGAAGTTTTCCGCGCTTAGATCTGCGTTCTCCAACAGGAATTACGCGATCTACATGTGCGGCAACAGTATTTCCCTAATTGGTTTCTGGATGCAGCGTCTTGCTGTGTCGTGGCTGGCCTGGATCATTTCTGAATCTGAATTCTGGGTTGGTGCTGTTGCTTTTGTCGAAATAGCTCCACTGCTTTTTGTGACGCCGCTATTTGGTGTGTGGGCAGATCGCTTCGATCGTAAAACCATGGCTGTGATTGCACAGATCATGATGATGCTGCAGGCGTTCTTTCTATTTTTCCTGGCTTGGTTTGACATGCTAAGTATTGGTTTGCTCTTTGGGTTGGCGCTTGTCGAGGGTGTTATCCAGGCTGCGTACCAACCAATCCGCCTGTCCATTATTCCTAACCTAGTGCGAAAGAAAGACCTAGTGGCGGCAGCGGCATTTACGGCAGTGGCATTTAATGTCGCACGGTTTGCGGGACCTGCCGTAGCCGGTATCGTGATCGAAGTGTTGAGTCCCGCCATGGCAATTCTCTTTAATGCGCTGAGCTACATGCTGATTGTAGCTGCCTGGTTTTTTATCAGGCTACCGGCAAGGGAAAAGCAGCCGAATAATAAAACTTTTATAGCTGATATTCGCGATGGATTTCATTACGTGATTGGCAAAAGGGCACTGTTCTATATGTTTGTCCTGCTCACCGTGGTTTCTTTTTTTATCAGGCCGGTGGCCTTCATGCTGTCGGCCTTCGTGGGCGCCGTATATGAATCGGGGCCTATTACTCTGGCGTTGTTCACTTCGGCAATGGGAATAGGGGCAGTGCTTGCCGGGCTGAAAATTTCTATGAACGGGCAGACCCGTGGCTTGGTGAGCGAAATTCTCCTTATGACATTAATTGCCATTGTCGCCCTAGTTGGCTTTGCAGTAATCAACATAGAATGGCTTGCCGCTGGACTAATGTTTGTTTTTGGCTACGCGGTAACAATAGGTAGTGTGGCAGGGCAAACGCTGGTTCAGAATACTATCGATGATGAGATGCGGGGCAGGGTACTCAGTCTCTGGGCAGCATTTACGCGCGGAGCACCGGCCCTTGGTGTACTCATTATTGGCTGGGTAGCCAACATTGTGGGCTTGATGTGGCCAAATGTAATTGCCGCGTTATGCTGTTTCATTGGGCTTGTTGTTATGACCCGCAAACGAAAAGAGATGAGGCAGTTTTTCGAGGCTTAACTGACGAGGCGAAATCTGTGTATCATCCTCTATCATCTCAACGCTTTCCAAGAGATCTCAACGAATGAATAAACTCCGCAGCATTGGACTCGTCGTTTTTCTGGCTTTTCTTGCGATTCCTCTTTCTTCGGCCCAGGAATGGACCGTGGGCATGTCCTCTATGGGTACCTTGATCAAGGCGGAGGGTTACCAGGTTGATGCCGGAGATAGGCCAACTGTCGTGCTTATTGGCGGACTTGATGGTGATGCAGCCACCACATTGAAAGTTCAGCAGGCGTATCAGCGTTACTTGGCCAGGAACAAGTCTGAACAGCCTTTCAACCTTATCGTTATTCCGCGTGCCAACCCGGAGGGTGAATTGCTGACGTTCCCACCACAGGGGCGTGCCTATGCGGATGATCCTGTTTCATATTCTCTTTGGCGCTGGCTGGGTGTGCATGGACCAGACCTGGTGCTGATAGAGAGCGAGGTGGATTATGAATTGGCGGACAGCCTCAGCAACCTGGTGGTGGCAGGAGTAGGGTATGTACCTGCACTGCACTTATACGATGAGCCAGAAGAACTCGAGATGATCATGCAGGAATCTGATAACCTCCCGATTTCCGCTTCCCATGAAATGCTGGATAACCGATTGGCGCGTTCCCCGGAACAACTGGTCACCCAGCTGGGTGAATATTACGGGCATGATTTTTCCTGGCCTGTCTACATCCCCGGCATGGCTCTACTCAGTCGTGTTCGCCAGGGATATATTGAGGAAGTGGAGGCACTGACTCGGCAATACCTGCAAGGTGAAAGTATCAATGTCACGTCTAATCTCTATATTGGGGGACATCTGATTTTCGCTGAGCTGGCTGAAAGAACCGGCAGTAGTGACTACCTGGAGCTGGCCCGTTCAGCGGCTGACCTGGGTTGGGATGAAAACGGTAATATGCGTGAGGCGATGCCGTTTCACCGTGAGCTCAGTGATGATTATTTTATGTCGACACCCTTGCTGACCAAGGTGGGCAAGCTTACAGGTGACCGCCGTTATTTTGACATGGCCCTTAAGCATATCCGTTTTCTTGAGACCCGGGTGCGCAGGGAAGATGGCCTTTACAGGCACTCACCACTGGTGGATGCCGCATGGAGTCGGGCCAATTCATTTCCTGCGCTGGGACTGGCTATGGCATTGAGTGATTTCCCTGAATCACATCCAGGCTACTCCGAGCTGCTGGACATTTACCAGTCGCACATGCAGGCCTTGCTTGCGCATCAGGACATCGATGGCATGTGGCATATGATGATTAATGAGCCAGGCACTTTTGCCGAGCTGAGTGCCACCGCCATGATTGCTGCTGCCATGCGTCGTGGTATCAGTCGCGGTTGGTTGGATGACAGTTATATGCCTGTTGTGGAAAAAGCCTGGCGGGGTGTGCTAATGCGCACCAGCCCGCAGGGATATTTCGTTAATGTCTGTGAATCTACTAATAAGCTCGACTCTATGGATGCATACATGACCCGCGAAGCCTTGATGGGGCCTGATGACAGGGCAGGAGGAATGATCATGTACCTGGCCACTGAGATGGCGCTTCTACCATAAGATAAGAACAGTCTAGAGAGATAAAAAGGCCGCATATATTGCGGCCTTTTTGCTTATAATGACAAACTAATCGCCCGGAATAACTGACTGAATTTTAAAGATTATCTCTGTATAAAGTCTGCCTTTCCGACTACCATTGCGAGTTAGCTCGGGCATTTCGAAAGGGTTCAAATTATGGATTTTGTACATTTTGCAGAAGAAAACTTTCTAAGATAATGTCTAACTGGATACAGCCTTCAAATTGCTTAAAAAACCCTATGCATAATATGACTTTACTGGCCCAGGAACGTTTGTTGAAACCCCTGCTCATGGCGGCGGCATTGCTTGGCATTGCCAATGACGCCATCGCCCAGAATTTTGTCATGACAGAAATTAGTGATGACATTCATCTGGTCAAAGGGCCTGCCGGCAATACCCTGGTGGCGGCTGACCCTGACGGTCTGATTCTTATTGACGGTGTACCTGAGCAGTATGCTGGGGAGTACTTGGAACTTGTTCGTGATGCCACCGGTATTGAAGTCATTAACACTCTTGTATTAAGTCACTGGCATCCCGAGGTGACAGGGCTGAATGGCTTCCTTGGCGACGAGGTTGAAATCGTTGCCCATGAAAATACAAGGCTCTGGCTGGGCACCACAATCAGAGAGCGCGGAGAAAAAATACTGCATACGCCTGTCCCCGAAAAACAGCTACCCACAAGGACCTTTTACTGGGGCAGTCTGGAAATTCCCTTTAAGAATGACGTGCTCGAGGTTGGCTATCTTCTCCAGTCGCATACTGACGGCGACGTGTATGCTCTTTTTCGTGATGCCAACGTGCTGTACACAGGGCCGGCCGTTCGTGCAGATTCATGGGCGGTCGTCGATGAAAACAGCAATGGCTTTATCGGCGGCATTACAGATGCCTATGATACCCTGGGCAGCATTATCAATGAGCAGTCGGTGATCGTTCCCGCGTCCGGAAATGTCCTGAACAAAAACGAATTCGATGCACTTGACAATATGTACCAGTCATTAAAGGCAGAGATGGTCTCGTTGCTGCGCCAGAGCAGGGGGCCTGAGGAAGTGGTCATAGTTAATCCTGCCCAGGGTTTGCAGCCTGAATGGGGCGATCCCTCGGAGTTTCTCGATAAAGGATTTAGGAGTTTTTATGGGCATTTAAGAAACGGTCGTCAAATTGGCGGTGGTTTTCCTTGAAAATCAGAACCAAGAGGAAAGAGGCAAAAGGTAAAGTAGGAAATATCAAGATTGATTGAAATGAATAGATTAAACCAGTTTTTTATAACATCACTTACGGCGTCACTCATACTTTCGAGTGCTAGTCTGTTTGCCGCTGCAAGTGAAGAAGCGGAAGAAATTGCTCATAGTTTTGAGCGTTTCGATGAGTCTGATGCCTATTTCGGGTTTTTGCAGGAAAACTGCATGGGATGTCACAACTTCGAGGACTGGGCCGGCAGTATTGCATTTGATCTCATGAGCCCGGTCGAGATTGCTGACAATGTCGCAACATGGGAAAAGGTGGTGTTGAAATTGCGTGGGCGCCTTATGCCGCCAGCTGGAGCTGAGCGACCTGACAATGCCGAGACAGATGATTTCATTGCCTGGATGGAAAATTATCTTGACCATGCGGGAGCCCAGAAAAAACAAGTGGGCCATGTCGGTATTCACCGTCTCAACAGGAAAGAGTATGCCAACGCCGTACGTGATCTGCTGGGAATAGAGGTGGATGCCGGAGCCTTGCTGCCCTTGGATGACTCTGTTGAAGGTTTTGACAATGTTGCATCTGCATTGAGGGTATCACCCGCCTTCCTGGAACAGTCCCTAAATTCCGCCCGCATAGTCGCGCAACAGGCAATTGGTAATTCGAATGCACGAACAGGCGGCACCACTTACAGTGTCGGCGGAAACCAATATGCTCATCGAGAGGGGCTGCCTCTTGGTTCTCGAGGTGGTGTGGCCGTTGAACATTATTTTCCGGCTGACGGTGAGTACGTATTGAATATTGGCAACCTGGCTTCCAGGCTGTGGGTCTTCAATCAGGAATTCACCCATACCGTTGTAGCTACCTATGACGGTGAGAAGTTTTTCGAGATGGAAATAGGCGGCGGTGAAGATCTCAAGGCAATTGACCAGATTGGTGATCCGGCCGTTGATACGATCAACTCCAAGCTGAAAAATATTCCCTTTCTTGCAGAGGCGGGGCCGCATACTGTGGCCGTCTTCTTTGTGCACCGAACTTTTGCCGAGTATGAAGGCCGCCTGCATCGCATGCAGCCTTCTGCCGTTGGTGAAAATATCATCAGCCTGAGTTCAGTTGAAATCCAGGGACCGTTCAATCCGTCCGGGTTAAGCGATACACCGGCGCGCAGCAAGATCTTTACCTGCTACCCTGAGGCATTTTCTGAGGTAGAGGCTTGTGCTGACCAGATCATTTCTGAAGTGGCAAGAAAGGCGTTCAGGGGACAGGTTAGTGAAGGCGACAAGGAGAAACTGCTAAAACTTTTCAGCGAGTCCAACTTGGAAGGGGGATTTGATATTGGTATTCGCCGCGCCCTTACCGCGATCATTGCCAGCCCCAAATTCCTTTATCGAATCGAGAATACGCCAGTCGATGCGGCTCCCGGTGAAGTGTTTGTCCTTACAGAGTATGAACTGGCCGCTAGGCTGTCTTTCTTTTTGTGGAGCAGTATTCCTGATGAGGAACTACTGGACCTCGCAGACGCTGGGCTGTTGTCTAATCCTAATGTGCTGGCCCAGCAGGTCGATCGTATGCTGAGCGATAAAAAAGCCGAGACGCTTGCTGGTAATTTTGCTTACCAGTGGCTGAACATGGGTGGTCTCGATGAAATAGATCCTGACCCGGCCATATTCAGGGATATCGACTTTGGCATACGTGAACTCTTCAAGCGTGAGATAGAACTTTTTGCTCAGGACATCTTCCTAAATAATAAGAATGTGACGGAGATGTTGAGTGCGCAGTACACCTACATGAATGAACGCCTGGCGCTGCACTATGGTAACCAGACAGTTAAAGGTGATGCATTCAGAAAAGTCCCTGTACAGAATCCTGACCGATATGGCTTGCTCGGCAAGGGTGCCGGTACTGCGTGGTGCTTATGTTCTTGAGCACATTACCGGAACACCACCGCCGCTACCACCACCTAACGTAGAAGCTCTTCAGGAAAACAAGGAAGGCGAATTGCCGAGGACGGTCAGGGCCCGGCTGGAAGCGCATCGTGACAATCCAAGTTGTGCCGGATGCCACGGTATTATAGATCCGTTGGGATTCGCCCTTGAAGGTTTTGACGCCGTCGGCCGCGATCGCAGTTTTGACCGTATGGTGGGTACGGCCATTGATACCTACGGTGTATTGCCGGATGGCAAGGCTATTGGCGGTGTCAAAGATTTACGCGACGCCCTGCTTGAGAGGCCAACCCTGTTTGTTCAGAACCTGGCGGAGAAGCTTATGCTCTACGCTTTAGGACGCCCCGTGGAGGCAGAGGACATGCCTGCTGTGCGAAGTGTAGTCAGGCGGGCAGAAGAAAATGATTATGGCTTTTATGCTATTGTTCAGGGCATCGTCAGTACTGACCAGTTCCTCTACAAGCAGGCACCGGGGGAAACCCAAGGTGCTGAATTGGCAGCCAACTGACTAAACATTTTTATATCCAAACGGAACAGGGAGAATCCCAATGTTCATAACCAAGAAACACTTATCTCGTCGAAAAGTACTGAAAGGTGCAGGGGCCAGTATTGCGCTGCCATTTCTTGACGCCATGATTCCGGCGGCAACAGCGCTACCAGCGCCGAAACTGCGTCTGGGTTTTGTGTACATTCCGCATGGCGCCGTCTATGAAAGCTGGACGCCTGAAAAGACCGGTAATGATTTCGAAATGAGTAGAATCCTGTCATCACTCGCTGACTATAAAAGTTATATGACCGTAATCAGTGACCTGCGCAACAAGCCCGCTGAGAGCCCTGATCCTCATGCCATCACGGCAGGTACTTGGTTGCGCTGCGTAGCTCCGAAAGGGACCAGCTATACCGAAGACGGTATCAGTGCGGATCAGTTCGCTGCACGTCAGCTTGGCGACGACACACCGTTTCCTTCACTTGAGCTTAGTACCGTTGGCGCTAATGGCGGCAGTTACTCTTCAACAATCGCCTTTAGAACACCAACCCAGCCCTTGCCCATGGAGCATGATCCACGCAAGCTTTACTTCCGAATGTTTGGCCAGGGAGAAACATCTGAAGAGCGCGAATCCATTGCCGGAGAAACAAATTCACTGCTCGACCTGGTGATGGAGGATGCAGCCTCTCTGAACAGGGAACTGGGTGCCACTGACAAGATCCTGATGGGTGAATACCTGGATTCTGTGCGCGAGATTGAGCTGCAGATGCAGAAACTTGCTGAACAGGATCTATCCGGCGTTGATATTCCGGATGCACCGGTGGGTGTGCCCGGCAGTTTCCCTGCGCATCTCGATCTCATGTATGACCTGATGGCTCTGGCGTACCAGGCTGACCTGACCCGCGTGGTTACTTTCATGTCCGATCGTGAGGTCAGTATGCGAACTTATAATCATATTGGTATTTCTGATGCATTCCACCCGCTGTCCCATCACCAGGATGATCCTGCCAAGCTTGATCGCCTAAGCCGTGTTCAGGCTTGGTATGCCTCCTCTTTTGCTCGCTTTGTTGGCAAACTCTCTGATATGCAGGATGTTGAGGGATCCATCCTCGATAACTCAATGATTCTTTATGGCAGCTGTATGGCTAACAGCAACCTGCATAACAATGACAAGGTGCCTTCCGTGATACTGGGTAAGGCAGGTGGCCGGGTGAAAGGTGGTCAGCATCTGAAGTATGCCCAGGACACTCCGCTGGCTAACCTAATGCATACGATTCTCGACCGGGCAGATGTTAAGCTGGACCGCTTTGGTGACAGCACTGGCCTGCTCTCTGAAATCTGATTAACGCAGTGCCAATGAAAAACCCAATAGCAAAATTTCTGACTTTTTTATTAGTATCAGCACTGTCGTTTGCTTTAAAGGCGGCAGACAGCTCATTAGTTGCGCTAGTAGAAAAGAAACAGTTTGATACCGCATTCATGCGCATTGATTCCGGTGATGATGTCAATAGGCCTGCAGTAGACGGCACCACGGCTCTACACTGGGCCGCATATTACGGCAACGTCGAGCTTACCGAGAGATTATTGCGCGCAGAGGCTGACCCCGACGTGCGCAACGATTATGGTTCAACCCCAATGGGTGAAGCGGCTGCGAAGGGTAATTTGCCGATAATTGAGGCGTTGCTCGAGGCGGGCGCGGATGTCGAATCGCCGAACCCGGAAGGGCAGACTGCGCTGATGGCGGTTGCCCGAACGGGAAATGTAGAGGCAGCCAGGCTGCTTGTTGAGAACGGAGCAGACATCAATGCGATAGAGGGCTGGGGCGGTCAGACAGCACTGCACTGGGCAGCAGCACGAAAGCATCCGGAAATGGTCAGCTTCCTGATTGCTAATGGTGCGGCAGTCGATGTCCGCGGTATCGACCGAAACTGGGCCAGGCGGGTTACCTCCGAACCGCGTATGAAAGATATGAAAACGGGCGGGCTGACGCCTCTTCTTTACGCCGTTAGGGAGAACTGCCTTGATTGCGTGAATGGCTTGCTTGAAGCCGGTGCTGATATCAACAAGCCGGATCCGGATAATGTTTCACCACTGATTCTTGCCCTCGTTAATATGCGTTATGACATTGCCATGACGCTGGTTGAGCGGGGCGCTAATATTAACCAATGGGACTTTTTTGGTCGCACCCCCCTGTATGCCTCAGTAGATACGCATCTTGTTCCCGGTCGCTCCAACCGTGGTGATTTGCGCTCGCTGGATATGCATACGGCTTATGATGTAGCCAAACTGTTACTGGAGAAGGGCGCCAACCCTGACATCAGTCTCAAGCTTTACCCACCGGCACGAGAAATTGTTTACGACCGTGCCAATGACTTTACCCTGATGAATACCGGCTCAACGCCAATGCAGCAGGCTGCCTACATGGGTGATACGAAAATGATGCAACTCCTCTTGGAGTATGGTGCTGACTGGAAACGTGCCAATGTGTTCGGTGTTACTCCAATGATTGCGCTTACCAGTAAGTCGACTAATGAGAATACCCGCGGCTCACTGAAAACTGAACTAGATGTAATGCGCGGCCTTGAGATTCTTTTGAAAGCAGGTGCAGACATCAACCAGCACGGCGGCCGTTATGGAGAGACGCCCCTACATACCAGTGCCCGTATGAACTGGCATACCGTGGTTGGGTTCTTAGTGGATAAGGGCGCGGATTTGTATGCACAGGACAATCGCGGCCTGATTCCATTGCAGTACGCCACAGGTGAAGCAGATGTGGAGCGGTTTGGCGGCTCCGATGTCGTAGGCAAACTTCCTGAAATGGCTGCGTTATTGCAAAACCTGATGGAAGAAAATCCGCGTTGAGATAGCGCTTTGATTGAGCAGAAAGGGGTTGTTTAGCAGCCCCTTTTTTAGTTGCGGAAAAGAAACTGAAACCATGGCTGCACCAGTACTTTTACCCCCAGACATATCCACTTATCTTGATGAAACTGCTGCTGCGCTTGCTAGTAAGGGTTATATCGTTATTGATGGTGTATTTAGCGACAAGCTTTTGAATGACCTGATTTTGCACTTCAAGTCACTTGATAAAAATAAATTCAGGCGCGCAGGTATTGGACGGGAAGATGACTATCAGCTCAACCGATTCATCAGGACTGATGAAATTCATTGGCTTAATGGGACTCATCAGGCAACCCGTGAGTATTTTGAGCGCATGGAGGTGTTCAGGCTGGGATTTAACGAAAGGCTTTTTCTGGGCCTTTTTGATTACGAGTGTCACTATGCCTATTACAACGAAGGCGCCTTCTACAAAAAGCACCTTGATGCTTTTGCTGACAGCAATGCGCGTGTTGTTAGTACAGTACTGTACCTTAATCCTTCCTGGTCCAGTGCCAGCGGTGGAGAACTGGTTATGTATTCGCCCGGGAACGGTAGTGTCCTTGAAACAATCGCGCCACTGTTTGGTCGTCTTGTTCTTTTCTTGAGCGAAGAGTTTCCCCATGAGGTACTGCCAGTCAATGTGCCTCGCTATTCGCTAACAGGCTGGTTCAGGAAAAATAACAGCATTGTTAATTCGATTGATCCCTTGAGTTGATCCTGTTAACTATCATTGCGCCTAAAATATGCCCTCGTAGTCCTGATTTTTTAAGAGCAACTTTTTGCCTGATTGGTCGAATAATCGTAATGCCTTACTACTGAATAGTTCAGCGGGCTTTCTCGACTTATAACAACTCTGGTCATCATAAGCCCTTGGGAATTTGCAGAAGTTACGGTAGGTCAACACTGGTGCAGCTGATTGATGTTCAGCGCATAATCCGGAGTAGGTAGGGCGAGGTACAATCCCTTATAATTAGTGTTTTGTCGTTGCAATGCAGAGGACACTTAAATGAATATCATCATGAAGCGCAGAAGTCTGCTTAAGGCATTAGCCGCTACTCCCGTGCTGGCCGCCCAGGTCAGTGCCGCTCAGGAAGAAGGGCTAGGGCCGCGCCAGGGCAGGATCAAGCAAAGCGTTATGCCCCAGGTCTGGACAGGAACTGATTTTAGCTTTGAAGAGCGCTGCGAAATTCTTTCCTTGATGGGCTTTGCCGGAATGGATCTGGCCCAACCGCAACAAGTTCCTGTGCTTAATGATTATGGTCTCACTCCAACCCTTATGGGTGGTCGCATTGGCACAGGCACATCCTTCCAGGATGGCCTTATTCGTCGTGAACTGCACGACCAGATCGAGGAAGAGATCCAAGGTGGGTTAGAGATGTGCGTGGAAGCGGGCTGTAAAAATTTGATTGCCTTTCCAGGAGAGCGAAGGGGCATGTCCCGGGAAGAGGGCAAGGACAATGCCATCGAAATTCTTTCCCGAGTAGCACCTTACGCGGAAGCGGCCGGTGTCAACGTGTGCATGGAGATCACTAATTCCAAAGTTGAGGCCGACAACCGCACTGACCAAGTGTTTGATGACATCCACTGGGGTTTTGATGTGTGTCGTGGAACAGGTTCTCCAAACATTACCGTGGTTTATGACTTCTATCATGTCCAGATTGCCAATGGAGATGTGGTGCGGACCATGCTTGAGAATCTTGATCACATCAGTCATATGCACGTGGCAGGCGTCCCATCTAGGCGTGAGATCGATCGCACCCAGGAGCTGGATTACCGCTGGATCGCTCAGCAGATTGCAGATTCCGGGTACGATGATTTTGTTGCCCACGAATACCGTCCAACCGAAGGCCGTAACCCATTAGTGAGCCTTGCTGTGGGTTACGACATCATGACTGTCTACTAGGACTGCATTGAAAGAGCTTGTGCTCGCCGGGGGCGGCCATGCCCATTCACTCTTTCTCTTGGAATGGGCGAGAGCGCCCTTACCGAATACCAGACTGACCCTGGTATCCGCCACACCGAACTCACATTACTCGGGCATGCTCCCCGGCCTGGTTGCCGGACATTACAGCCCTGATGATATTCAGATAGATCTGGTAGGACTTTGCCAAAAGGCAGGCGCGAGGTTTGTTTGTGCTTCTATCACCGCACTTGATCCTGAAAGCAAGAAACTGTTCCTGACAGACCAGGCAGAAATGAACTTCGATGTACTTTCCATAAATACAGGGTCAGCACCAAGCCAAGTCATTCCGGGGGCAAAGGAATTTGCTGTACCCATCAAGCCAACTGAAGGTTTCTTGGAGTACTGGCAAGGCCTAAAAGCGCAGTGGATAAAAGAAAAAACACCGCGAACAGTGGCGATGATTGGTGGAGGCGCCGGCTCTGTTGAGGTTATCCTGGCCATGGCCTGGGTGAGTCAGCGTGAGGGAATTGAGCACCTTAACTATCTGCTACTGACCCAGGCCAGGCAAATTTTGCCCGGCTATCCTGCGAAAGTGAGGCGAGCCGCAGAGCGTGCCTGCGCCCAACTGGGGGTAGAAATCCGAACTGACTGCGCAGTGCAGGCCGTTACCTCTGAAGGTGTCGAAACCTCCGCAAATAAAAGCATTGTCTGTCATCCGGCTTTCTGGTGCACACAGGCTGCCGCACCAGAGTGGCCCAGAAAATCAGGGATAGCCTGCTCGTATGATGGGTTTATAAGGGTGAACGAGGCGCTTCAGTCGGAA
The DNA here is from genome assembly GCA_009922595.1 of Gammaproteobacteria bacterium. Lineage (GTDB taxonomy): Bacteria > Pseudomonadota > Gammaproteobacteria > Pseudomonadales > Pseudohongiellaceae > Eutrophocola. The sequence continues at coordinate 59,313 of RFVC01000012.1, forward strand.
AGCCATGACTTTATTTTTGCGGTGGGTGATATTGCAGAACTGGTCAAAAGCCCTCTACCCAAGGCTGGTGTTTATCCGGTCAGGCAGGCTGCGGTTTTGAAAAACAATATCGGCGCTTACCTGACGGGGAAGAAACTCACTCCTTATGTCCCCCAGACAAAATTCCTTAGCCTGCTCTCCCTCGGGGGTAGAACAGCAACGGGAAGTCGCGGCAAATTGGTAATTTCAGGAAAATGGGTCTGGAGATGGAAGAACCGCATTGATCGCCGCTTCATGCGTCGCTTCCAAGATTGTCTCAGCAGTAGTTCCTGAAATCCCAAAAAACTTATAAAAAAAGGTAAATTGACAAGGCTGTGCCGGCAGAGACACAAAATTTCGGTTCCTGTTAAAGTGAATTTTAGAAATATTGGTAAAGTCCCTATTTTTTCTTGATTTTTGATTATGCAAAAAATCAAAATTTGGCCAAAACATCGGAATTGCAATTTTTTTACAAAAATTAGTTTTTTTTTACTTTTTAAACCACTTCTAATATCCATATATCATTGATAAATAAGGG
>RFVC01000111.1 GCA_009922595.1 Gammaproteobacteria bacterium
CCAATCACCAGCCAGCTCATAGCCGTTTTCTCATGCGCCTTGGTTGAGCGTTAGAGTTTGTGGGTGCGGTCCAGTAGCAGCAGCGGTGTTTGTCGCGATGCTGCATCAAGGCTCACGATGACCCACAGCGCGGCAGGAATTGCCCAAATCAGATAGTCCATATCGAGTGTTCTCGCATCTGCTTACTGCCAAAAGATACGGCCAGGCGAAGGCCTCGGATTGCATTAAGTCGAGGGCGGCAAAGTCGAAAAAGCGAGGCTTACAAAAGCAAACAGCCCCACCCGGTTAGGTGAGGCTCTTGATCGTGGTGCCCAGGGGCGGAATCGAACCACCGACACGAGGATTTTCAAAAGGCCGCTTCACCAAATGCCCAGTATCTGTGCGGCTTTCAGGGGCGCAAATCAGACTGTGCTAAGGAACGTGCTAAGGATTGCGCGTTAGCTGTGGGCAGCTTGTGCTGGTTTTTGGCAGAAATAGCCAAATCAGTGACGTAGCGTGACAAGCCAGTAGACGCCGCAAGAGCGACCATTGCTGCTGTAAAAATTTGGACTCATTAACAGGTGACTCAGTTTGAGGCTTTGGGTCACACTATCAATATCAGAGCAAGGATTCGCTCTGCCTCACAAAACAAGGATGTTGTGATGAACAGGTTATTTTCTGCCGCACTGCTTTCCTGCGCGGCTGCTTCAATCTCAAACCCCGCTTGGTCCTTTCAGGGTTTCGATTTCTTTCAACAAATCGAACACTCCATAGAGTGTGTCAGAAAGCCTGGCACTGACATGCTGGTGTGTTCCAACAAATTTGTTCCTGCGGACGATGAAGAAGAGGACGAAGCTAATCCTGTGGTGGGTCCAGTAGCAGAACCTGAATCTAATTATTTCGTGAAGGTTGAAGGCGCCTTTCCAGACGTCACAGACGATTACTGGTTTTTCCTAGATGAGAATGAATCACCTGAAACCACTGATAAATGGGCAGGCCATTCACACCTGCGATTGGCAGACATAGACAATGACGGCCAGCCTGAAATCATTCAGATTCATATTATTGGTCCAGGCAAACAATACGATAGACAAAAGATCCTCACAGAACCTAACCCTGTGAGAACCAACATCGTGGTGTGGGACTATCAAGATTCAGACTTCCTGAACGTCACAGAAGAATATTTTTCTGAGACGGATTTAGGATGCGCTGTCGACGAAATGGAATCTCGACGCGCTGAAATTGACATCAATCAAGACGGCCAGATAGATATCTTTATCAGTTGTAATCAGGAGGACGGCGCCACACGACTGGCTGAGCATGGAGGTCATACCGCCCAACTAGTGGGACTAATTAGTGACTTTGACGGTACCTACAAGATCCACAAATTTGGTGATTTCAAGTGGTGGCACAATGTAAAAGTAGGTCAGGATGAACAAGGTATCCCCTATGTCGTGGGTGCAGGCTACATAGCCAACAGCATCAAAGAAGACGGAACTTACACCTACTCTAACGACTATCTGCAAAATGAAACCTATTACTGGCATCACAACACAAATGAGATGATCACGCGGTTCAACGATAACTACCCAGATATTCACGCGGGTGGTCAGACCATGATGGTTTCCAGATACAACGACTTTACGGACCTGGTTATTCAGCAACCACCAAAAAAGGATCTCAAAGAATACAGATTTGAGGTGGGATATTGGGCTAACTATGTCATGCAAGCCTATTACTTAGATGAACCCTTTGGTGAGTGGCAGAAGACTCCTGTAGTGGAACTAGAGTATGACGTTGTCGCTGAAGTCGATTTGTATGGGTGGCAGTCCACCGCTCCTAAGAGGCGAAATGTCGTGGACTTCAACGGATGGAGAGGCATTTCCCATGGTGGCGACATGAGACCTGTGTGTGAGTTCACTCTATACAAGGACCAACCGCCAATAATCTATATGGAAGCACATTTACAGTGGGCGCCTTTCTGGCAAGAAGGGGATGATTTACAAGAAATCAACGATTTGATTGCGATTAACATTCCTTACTTTGTGGAGTTTAAAGATGGCGAATTAACTCAGCCAGTGCCTGTGGAAATAGCCAACGTTGAGAGTCCTGTGATTAGCAATACGCAATGCCTCGACGTAAACAACGATGGCTATGACGATATTGTGCAGGGTTATGGAAATTTCAGCGCACGGCCTTATTGGAATCCTCCTGAGGAGATGGCCGAACTCTTGGTCATGGATCACAGGATCTATATCAATCAGCAGGATGGAACCTTTGAGGCGTTGGATATGCCTAAAGACGAGCGTATTCAGATCCCTGGAAACGCTACGATGGAAAAGGGTGCTAGTGTATTTGCTGACTTCGATGGCGATGGCATTAACGACGTAGTGTTTTTCCCAGACAACCTCACCAGATATAACTCACGCATGGTTGATCACATGCAGTTTTACAAAGGCACTGCAAAAATCCTTGAGGCTCAGTAAGTGGGGGCGTCACATTTGTTAGTGTCCTAATGAGGACAGATCACGCACTTCACGATCAATGCAATGATCCTCGATTGAGGGCTCTTTACTCGCTGACGGCTCGCACATTTCCTATTGCCTGCTCTGCATTGCTCAAGCGCGATACCCAGCAGCCGCTAGTTCGCATTGACTGTGCTACAACTGTGCTAAGCACTACTGAAAAGTAGCGCACTTGTAAGCGCTTGTTTTTATTGAGCTTATGGTGCCCAGGGGCGGAATCGAACCACCGACACGAGGATTTTCAATCCACTGCTCTACCAACTGAGCTACCTGGGCGAAAGAGGGGCGTACAGCTTGAAGGCCGCGTATTAAACCCGCGCACTCTCCACGCGTCAAGTAACGCGGGGCCTTGTGTCAGGCCGGTATCGGCTGGGTTGAGTCTTCTGCTGGGGCGCTACCAGTGGCCTGCTCCGCCGACTGATGGTCCGAGGCCAGCAGTGCATAGATCGCAGGCAACAATACCAGCGTGAACAGCGTGCCGATCAACATGCCGATCACGAGGATAAAGCCGATGCTGTTGCGCGCCTCCGCGCCGGCGCCTTCAACCAACACCAGCGGGAAGTGACCAAATACTGTGGCGCCGGTGGTCATGAGGACGGGCCTGAGCCGGTTCATGGAGCCGGCCTTGATCGCCTCTAACTTCGAGA
>RFVC01000112.1 GCA_009922595.1 Gammaproteobacteria bacterium
GTCAGATGTAGTCGGTAAAGACGTCGAGGGTCAGTGTTTGCATGATGAGCCAGGCGATTCGCCGGATTTTTGTACGCGCTCCAAGCGTAGCCTAATTGAGAAAAATTTGCTTGATGCCCGGAATCGGGGCCACTTGAGGTATACTTCGGGAAAAAACCAAAACAGTGATCTGTTACGCGCTGCGTGTGCAGTGGCACACCAGAGCGCAACTCATTCGGGAGGAAATTCTCATGCGCAAATTTTTGGCCCTCATTACCGCGATTTGTTTCGCCGTATCCGGCTCCTGGAGTCTGGCACAGGAAGGTGAGCCGGTCGCCATCAAGATCCCGGGCAGTGGTACCTATACCGCCCCGATCTCGACTGACTCCGCGGAAGCACAGGCTTTTTTCGACCAGGGCCTGAGAATGGCCTGGAGCTTTTATTTTCCTGAATCCATTGCGTCCTATCAGGAAGCCTCAAGGCTTGATCCCCAGCACCCCATGCCATACTGGGGACTGGCCCACGCCATTGGCCCGAACCCCAACAGCAGATACGCGGGCTTACCCGACGACCCGCAGGGAACCGGACTAGAAGCCATTCGGATGGCTCTGGAGTTGGCTAACAACGGCACGGAAAAAGAGCGTGACATGATCAACGCGCTGTTTGTTCTCTACAACAAAGATGCGATAGCGGACGATCGGGAGCGGGATTTTGCCTATCTGGATGCCATGCGTGAACTGCATGAGAAATATCCGAATGATCCGGATATCGCCACCGTGTACGGTGAGTCGTACATGAATACCACTCGATGGGATTACTGGAACGAAGACGGTTCGGCGAAGCCCGGCACTGCCGATGCCAAAGCGGCCTTTGAAGCTGCCATGGCGGTATCGCATGACCATCCGGGGGCCAATCATCTCTACATCCACCTGATGGAAATGTCGTCAGAGCCTGAACTGGCGATGCCGTCTGCCCAGAAGCTGGAGGCCTCTGTGCCGATTTCCGGTCACATGGTGCACATGCCCGGGCATATCTACCTGCGGGTCGGTGAGTATGAGAAAGCGATCTACATCAATGAACGCTCCCAAATTGTTGACGACCAGTTTGCGGAAATCTGGGGAGACACCAATTTCCCGATGATCGGAACTTATCCTTTATCACACAAAATCCACAAGCCACACGCGCTGGATTTTGTGCGTTACGCAAACATGCTTCAGGGAAATTATGGTTCGGCCTATGAAGCCGCAGCAAAAAATGCGGGCAACCGTTTGCCAGGACAGGGCGGTGATAAAACCATCGCCCACGAGTGGGTCACTGACAAAGTTTTTGGCAAGTGGGACAAAATCCACGCGGAAAATCAGGCGAATTCAGAGAAAGCGGTGACTCCATATCTGAAGGGCATGTGGGCTTATGTCATGGGTAGCGCACACGTTGCCAAGGGCCACATGGGACCCGCTGAAGCTCAGCTTCAGGTAATCCGGGATGCTATCGCTTCTCCTGACGTTGATGAATCCGGTGTTGGTCCGACCCCGGCTTCGCATGTTCTCAATCTTGCGATGCATGCGCTGATGGGTGAGATCGAGGAGGCCAATGGCAATCTTGATGCAGCGATTGCCCATTACGGCCACGCCGTCGGCTTTCAGGATTCTCTGAACTACACCGAGCCGCCCGACTGGAGTCAGTCGATGCGTCTGTATCAGGGTGCGGCTCTGATTCAGGCCGGAAAAGCCGAGGAAGCTGAGGAAGTCTATCTCAAGGATTTACAGTGGAATCAGCAAAATGGCTGGTCGACCTTCGGTCTGTATCAGGCACTGGAAGCACAGGGCAAAGATCAGGAGGCTCTGGTTATCAAGCGGCAGTATGAATCGTTCTGGCGCAATGCAGATGTGGAGCTGACCCGCTCACGCATCTGACGCCCGGCCTGGCGGTGAACAACCTGCTCAGGCTTTACTTCCTAAATCTAAATAAAAAAGGCGCTTGAATCTGTTTCAGGCGCCTTTTTTGTTTTGTGCCCGGACTACTTTCCCATTGCTTGCCCGGTATCCAATGACCCGGGCTGTGGCTCCGGCAGATTTTAGCTGCGAAGGTCCCGGCCGGTTCATGACCCAAGGGTAAAGGCTTCGTCTTAACTGCGCGGACTACTGGCAGGTGTCGGCACTCAGTCTTTGGCCGCGCCCAGCAGTGTCTGTCGGACTTCAAGCGGGTTGGCAAGGCGCGTCGCTCTGCCTCTGGTGACCTCTTCGGCACTGATCAGGCGGAAGTCTTCAAGCTCAGGGTAAAATTCGGTGATCAGCCAGTTCATCAGGTCAGCCATTTCTTGTGGCGTGATGGGCGTATCAGTGACTCCGGGCACTCGCAGCATGTAGCTACGGCCGGTTGCTGATTGCAGCAATTTATCCAGATTCTTTCTCAGATCAGGGACTTCCGGCGGATCGCCCGAGCCATCCTCAATGTGACAGCCTGAGCAGTGCAGCAGATAGGAGAAAGCAGGAGGGTTGTCGCGCTCTTGCTCAGCGGCGACAGGGCCGGCCGTGCACGCAACCACTGCCATCAGGCAGCAGCCGGCTCGCAGCAATCTGTCTTTCAGCAAGAGCATCTCAGTAGCTCGCGAGCAGTTCGAGTCGTTCTTTGATGGGGTCTTTCATTGGCCGCTTTCGCCCCTCCAAGACTTCTGCCGCGGTAAAAGGCGCAGGGTCGGTCTCCCCCTGATAGAAAGACTCTACGATCCAGTTGAGCAAATCGGCTACTTCTTCTGCCGATCCCGGTGCACCTATGACTCCGGGGACACGCAGCATAAAATCCCGGCCCGCCGGGCTTCCAATCAAATAGCTCAGATCGTCGCGCAGACTCGGCACATCAGGTGGTAGCCCGGAACCATCATACTGGTGGCATCCCACGCAGAACTGAAGAAAAAAAAATTTAGGGCTGGTCTGGGCTTCAACTGCCGGTGTCCCCATGGCGAGTAGGGAGGCGACCGCGGCAGCTGCCAGTACTCTGGGCACCGTTACTGGCCTGCGACGTTGCTTTCTTCCACACCCATGATGCGTGCCAGAGTGCAGTGATAAGCATGGCTGGTAGAGCCAAAACACCACAAGATGCTGTTCGATTTGCCCGGATAATAGACCGGGCGATCTCCCTCAGAGCGGTGACAGCCACAGCGACCGCAGGGCG
>RFVC01000113.1 GCA_009922595.1 Gammaproteobacteria bacterium
AACCTCTTGCTCGAGGCCGACAAACAGTTCGTAACAGAACTCCCCATCACTGCGTCAGACGACTGGCAGGCCCTCCACATTCCACCAAAACAGCTCAGTCACAAGGCACATGGATTCGCGCTAAGGCAGTGGTCGGACATCACAACGCTTGCCATCAGGCCCAATCCTGGAGCTGATATCACGAAAGTTATTTTTGCAGACTTCAAATGGACCATGCCGCCGCCGACAGCAGAAAAGAAGGTACACCCTGATGAACATGGGCGGGTCTATTTGACACCGGAAATGGCTGACCACATCGAGACCTTCTGGAGAGCAGCCACGGACACATCCGTAGAGGGCAAGAAGCCGATCAGTATCGGTGGCAAGACATTCCCCCGAGGCCTCGGGGTGCATGCCGACTCTCGTATCAGCTTTTCACTCGGAGGTGACTACACAAGCCTCCACGTCGTGCCTGCACCTGATGATGCCCATCGGGGCCTGCTCGAAATGCAAATTCTTGTTGATGATGCAGAGGTCTTTTCCACAGGAAAGGTAAGCAGCTTGACCTATCAGGCAAAGCCTCTCGACATTCCACTATCCGGAGCAAAAACGCTCACATTGATCGTGACCGATGGCGGTGACGGTCGGGGTGGCGACCATGCAAGCTGGGCTGATGCCTATCTTTGCAAGTAATCTACGCACCCAAAGCGGATAAGACGAAAGACAGAGGGTTCTCTATGAAAAGCATTTTTGTCACTCTCCTGTTTACTGCTGCCCTGACTGCAACGGCCCAGGAAACCTTGCCGCCACTGGGGGAACACCAGCCACCACAAACCGTAGAAGCAATGTGGGCGGGTTTTGATCCACAGGCAGAACCACTTGAGGTTGAGGTGCTGAAAGAGTGGGAAGAAGACGGGGTGATCCTCAAAGTACTCCGCTATCGTGTTGGTATCTTCAAGGGCCAGAAAGCGATGATGGCCGGGGTGTATGGCTATCCGAAAGGACAGCAAAACCTGCCCGGCTTGCTTCAGATCCACGGTGGAGGGCAATACGCCGACTACAAGGCGCCGCTTACGAACGCCCACCGCGGCTACGCCACCCTCTCGCTTGCCTGGGCGGGCCGCATCACGGCCCCCGACTACTTTGTGAACCCGGGCGTGGTCCAGCTTTATTGGGACAACAAAACGGACAGCCCTCAGTACCGAGTAACAACCGACTGGGGTGCCCTCGATGGCTATCATGCCCCAAGCCGAAACCCAGGGAACCAGTTTCCGAGTATCAAATCGGCAGCATGGACCCTTGATGCAGTCGACTCCCCACGGAATAGCCCCTGGTTCCTCTGTGCCCTGGCAGCCCGTCGCGGCTTGACGTTCCTCGAACAACAGCCAGAAGTCGATGGCAGTCGACTGGGCGTTTATGGCCATTCCATGGGTGGGAAGCTCACGGTCATGACCGCTGGCTCCGATAACCGGGTAAAAGCTGCGGCACCATCCTGCGGTGGCATCAGTGATCGAACCAGCAACGACGCGTTGTTCAGGCGAACGATCGGCGATGACGCCTTTTTGAAAAGGCTCTCGTGCCCCATCATGTTCCTCAGCCCAGCCAATGATTTTCACGGCCGCATCGATGACCTGCAGACAGCGGTCACGGAAATCAAAAGCGACGACTGGCGAATCAGCTGCTCACCTCACCATAACCACCAAGACACGGCCCCATATGAGGTGGGCACTCAGCTTTGGTTTGACCAAGCCTTAAAGGGCGGTTTGCAACTACCAGAAACACCGCACATCGATTTCCAACTCAACACCAAAAGCGGCATACCCTGCTGTCGTGTCCAGGCCGATCCGTCACTGCCGATTCGGTCGGTCGACATTTACTTCACTCGGCACGGCGAGCCCGGTGGCACAGACGTAGCCAATCGGTTTTGGCATCACACACCAGCTGTGCTCACCGACGGAACATGGTCTGCTGATCTACACCTGACCAACGTGAACCAGCCACTCTGGGCATATGCCAACGTCTGCTATGAACTCGACAAACCAATCACCGGGGCTGGCTATTACTACCGGGTCTACACCACCCAGCAGTTTGTCCTGTCTTCTCGTATGGAAATGCGAACAGTCGAGGAACTTGCTGCCGCCGGTGTTCAGGCCACACACGAACCCACCCTGCTCATCGAAGACTTTGAGCCTGGATGGGAATACGAATGGTTTACGTACCGACCAGAAAAATGGGGCCGGAAAACGCACAAGATTCACGACCAACGCTACCAGCCGCCAGCAGGAGCCCGTTTGGCCCTGTCTGTTCGTTCTGCCCATCCAAACACACTTGTGATTGGTTTGGGTGAGTATGCCACTGAGGTTCACCTCACCGGCGGCACGCAATTTCAATCAGTGGTGCTCTCACACGAAGACTTCACGAACGCCGAAGGAAAACCGTTGACGACGTGGGCGAACATCAAGGAACTTCGGCTGGGTGATCAAGAAACACTCAAGTCAAAAACGAATCAAAAAGAACACAAACGAGAACTCGGTGGCGGCTGGCAGGGGGAAAAGCCCGTCTTTAGGAACCTGCACTGGGTACCTTGATGAGAACGATCGTGGAAGGCTGACGCTGTGGGCTTTCTTCCTCAAGGTCGCCTCACGCTTTCTCCGTCTTGACGTATTTTCGACCAGGGGGGAAATCAGCGAACGCTCACCTCCTTTCAGTGAGATACAGGCCACAGATGCAATCTAAATTCAGAAAACCTATTCACGCAGGCTGGCTCCTGGTGCTGATTGCCTGCGGAACAACCACGTACGGCCACGATGAGGCAGTGACGTTTGAAGCTGAACGCGAACAGCTTTCAGTCCTCCAGCCCATGATCGGGAAATGGAACGGGGTCGGCCTCCAGAAACGTGGCGGCAATGATAGATGGGGAGCCACAACCGAGTGGGCGTGGTCATTTGGTGATGGGCACGCAATGATTCACTTCACTACTGAGCCGGGAAAGTATTTGAGCGAGGGCACCATTCGGCCAGGCGCCTCGCCAGAGACATTTGTCCTGACTGCTGAGGGCCCTGAGCAAGCTCCGCCTCTGATCTTCACAGGCAAATGGGCTGACGACGGACTTGACCTCGTAAACAATGAGGCTGAAT
>RFVC01000114.1 GCA_009922595.1 Gammaproteobacteria bacterium
CGATATTATTCGAGGGCTTGATGCTGGTGCCGATAACTACGTCACGAAGCCCTACGAGACAGATTATCTGCTGGGTCGAATCCATTCTCTCCTCGAGACGCCACTGGCTGCTGATGAGGGTTCGGAGGAGACAATTGATGTCGCCATGGCTGGCCAGACCTTCAAGGTCAAGGCGGGCAGGCAGCAGGTGCTCAATCTTCTGGTTTCGACCTTTGAAAATGCTGTTGCCAAAAACCAGGAGTTGATCCTGGCTAACCAAGACTTGGCGACCGCCAAAGAAAAACTGGAACGCAACAACAAAGAGTTGCAGGAACTCAACGATCAGATTGCTGCCGCCAATGACCAGATGAACCGCGACCTTGAGGCGGCCGCCCGGGTGCAGCGTGCCTTGCTCCCCGCAGAAGAAACCATGGCGTTTTCCTGCGGCGATGTTGCCTGGCGATACGTCCCCTGCCATGGCTTAGCGGGTGACTTCCTCAATGTCTTCCAACTCGATGAAGACCACATCGGGCTGTTTGTCGTCGATGTCAGTGGTCACGGCGTGCCATCATCACTGCTCTCAGTGACGGTAGGCCGTTTCCTGACGCCGAAATTGTCAGATAGTTCTGTCTTGGTGCGACCCCAGGAAGATGGCTCTGTCGAGGTGGTGCCGCCAGTTGAGGTCGCAACGGAGCTCAATCGCCAGTTTCAGTCAGAAGACTTCTCCGAGTTGTACTTCACCTTCATTTACTGTGTCGTCAACGCCAAGACCGGCGAAGTGAGGTTTACCGCCAGCGGGCATCCGCCGCTGTTGGTGGTGCCAGCAAATGGTGAGGCGGCTTATCAGACCCTCCATAGCCTGCCGATCGGCTTTTTCCCTGAGGCAGAGTATGAAGAGCAGGTCCTGCAGTTGTCGCCAGGAGACCGGCTCTATCTGTATTCAGATGGGGTTACCGAGGCGATGGACAAAGATCTGCAGCAGTTTGGAGACGCAGCATTAGTCGAGGTTGTGACACTCAACCGATCACGCCCGCTCGATGCCGGTGTGAGTGAACTGTTGGAAACGATCCAAGCCTGGTGCCAGCCCAAGGGGCCGCTGGACGATGTCTCGATCCTCGGTTTTGAGTGGAAGGGCTAGCGTTCTGCTGAAATGCTGGCCGCGTGTTTCTACAGGCTGCTAGCAAGGCTGGTAATAACTGCAGCCCACACCGTTTTGCCGCTCATAGTTGGCATGAATGCCGAGCATGGTTTCCGCGCCGCCTAAAAAGAGTGCGGCATCAGGCCGCATGACCTTTCGTGTCCGTTCAAGGACGTCCTGGCGAGTCTTGTCATTAAAGTAGAGCAAGACGTTGCGTAAAAAGACAATGTCACAGGGGGGCATGATTGGCCATTGGCTCATGAGATTGAGTTGCCGAAACTCAACAAGTTTTCGGCACGACTGGGCAATGCTCCACTTGCCCTGAAGTGGGGTGAAGTATTTTTGCAGCAAGGGCTGGGGAAGCCCACGGACAATCTCAATCTCGCTATAGATTCCCTCTCGGCATCGCTTCAGAACATTTTCAGATATGTCAGTCGCAATGATCCGAATTCGCCAGGTGGCCACGAGGTCAGGGAAATGTTCATTCAGTAAAATGGCAATACTGAACGGCTCTTGTCCCGTCGAGCAGGCAGCGGACCAGATGGTCAGTTGTCTGGCGGCCTGACGATTTTGGCTGCGGTCGGCAACAATCTTTTTCAGCGTCTCAAAAGGGGACTTGTCGCGGAAAAAACTTGTCTCGTGCGTCATCATCGCATTGAGCACGTCCTTTTCCAGTGGCGAATCGCTGGCAGCACGAATACGGTCGATCAGCGTATCGAGGCTGGGGAGTTTGCGGTCTTTGACAATGGGGAGAAGGCGAGCAACAACCAGGTACTGCTTGCTGTCATCAATGATTACCCCTGTTTTTTTCTGCAGGAGCCCACGGAGAAAAGAAAATTGTGGTGGGCTAACTTGCATGGATGCGTCTCAGGGCGATTTGGTCAAAGAAGAGTGAGCTGCCAACGGGCTAGGTTTGTTGCCTGCGAAGACGCATGGCAATATCTGGACCGATCTGGCTGAGGGGCAGGGTTTTGGTGGCAAGGCCATGGCGGACGACCTGACCGGGCATGCCCCAGACAATGCTGCTTGCCTCATCTTGAGCAAAGACAGTGCCGCCCTGCCCGACGATATCTTTGCAGCCAAGGAGTCCATCGCTTCCCATGCCGGTGAGAACCAACGCGAGGGTGTCAGCTCCATAGATCTGTGCCGATGATCGAAATAGGACGTCTGCTGAGGGGCGGCAGGAATTGACGGGCGGGGTGTCTCGAAGTGCGATGCGGACAGACTTTCCACTTCTCACTAATTCGGTGTGGATGCCACCTGGTGCAAGCAAAACGTCACCCGGTTGGACGAGATGGCCATCGGTTGCCTGGCAGACGGGATGGCCACAGATTTTTGACAGTCGTTCTGCCAGGTGCGACGTGAATTCTGCCGGCATGTGTTGCACGATGATCACCGGCGGTGTTGTTGGGCTCACCAAGTGGGGGAGTACTTCTGCTAAGGCACTTGGGCCGCCAGTTGAGACACCAATGACAATTGCTGCGGTCCGCTTTGAACGGCTTTCGGGTGGCCTCGGGGGAGAGGGCGGTGCCTGCGTGTCTACCGGAGGAATGACAGCTTTTGCGGGAGGCTGTTTCCTCAATCTTCGCTTTGCGATGGCGCGGATTTTTGGAATGAGATCGGACTCGATGCGGTTGATAACCGCAGTTGCATCTCCGCCGGTTGGCTTGGGGACATAGTCGTTCGCGCCAGCGACGAGTGCATCGAGTGTGGCTCGCGCTCCCCGTTCGGTCAGGGTCGAAAACATCACCACTGGCAGGCGGGGATCACGCAGGCGAATTGCCTTGAGCGTTTCCAGGCCATCCATGACCGGCATCTCGATATCAAGCAGGATGGCATCGACACTCTCATG
>RFVC01000115.1 GCA_009922595.1 Gammaproteobacteria bacterium
GACATCCGGAAGCAGAAGTCTTCGGACACAGAGACTTTTCAGAAAAAGCCTGCCCATCATTTGATGCAAAGACAGAATACGCAGGGCTATAAGGAGTAAATTATGTTACCACTGATAATGGGATTAGGGGGTTCTGCACTAGCTGGCGCTGGTATGCTTGGGGGCATGGGAGCGCTAACTGCTGGCGCTTTAGGCTCTGGACTAGGCTCATTAATGCAGGGTGACGATTTAGGCACAGCCATTGGGACTGGCCTAATGTCTTATATGGGCGGTAAGGCTCTTGGTGGTCTGGGCGGCGCAGGAGCCGCTGGTGCAAACAGTGCGTCTAATTTGGCAAGCAATCTCCCAGCTGGCGTTGCCCCTGCTGGCTATATGGGCGCTGGAACAGCAAGCACTGCGGCTAATGTTGCAAATATGACTCCAGCCGCAACCACTGGAATGAGCGGGGCAATGAATGCTCTTACATCAAACTTGGGTCAAACTGCGGGTATAGCCGCTCCCGGATTGATGTCATTGGGTCAACAGACCGGAGAGTTCCAGTCTATGTTAGATGACGATGGAGACATTCCAGAAGCCGCCGCTCCGGGTCGAGTTCAAAAAACCCCGCCGCCGGGGTATCGTGGCGGCATTGACCCAGAGTTCTTGTACTTCAATCAAGGCGGCATCGCATCTTTGCCGTATCAAGAGGGCGGTGACATGGATATGTCAGGGGCGCCCAATGACAAAGAGCTTATATCTAATGCCGTAGACGCGATTCAAGGCCGCTCAGACAACCCTGAGATGGTTCTGGGTCAGTTTATAGCTAGATATGGGGAAGACGCACTACGCGACCTTGTAGACCGCGTTCAGAATGGTGAGTTCAGCATGAATGCAGGAATCACAGAAGGCGAGCTAAGGGGCGCTGGTGACGGCATGGACGATATGATTCCAGCAACCTTAGAAGGAGAGCAAGATGTGGTGCTATCCGATGGAGAGTTTATTGTACCTGCGGATGTGGTTAGCGGGCTGGGCAACGGCTCGACTAACGCAGGCTCGAAAGCTCTATATGAAATGATGGACAGGGTGCGCGAAATGCGTACAGGCAAAAAAGCGCAACCTGACCAAGTGCCTCAAGGAATGATGCTACCAGCATGATGATATCAGCAGTTCCCAGAGAGGCTCTGGGTATCGTCTGGGGAGACGTAGCAACATTACTAAATAAGTCAGTGGAAACATCCAGAGGAAAGTTTCATATTGATGATTTGTTCAGGGAGATTGATGGTGGCAAACACGCCCTTTGGGTCGTGATTGATGAAGAAGAAGGTATGAAGACTATAGCCGCTATCACAACACGGATTATTGAATATCCAAGTCGCAGAGCGCTGGCGATGGACTGGGTAGGGGGGAATAGAATGGGTGAATGGCTACCTATGGTGCTTGAAACCTTAGAAAAGTACGCAAAAGAGTGCGGTTGCAGTCACCTAGAAGGTTACGGCAGAAAGGCTTGGAAGCGTTGGTTGGGCAAATATGGCTGGGAACCAGAATATATTGCTTATAGAATGGAGCTAAATGATGGGTAAAGGTGGACGTTCGGCACCCTCTGAACAGACCGTTGTTCAGTCAAACTTGCCGAAATATGTAAAACCGTACTTTGAGCGTCTTTTGCAACGCACGGAGTCGGAATCAAAAGCCGCATATCAGCCGTTTCAAGGTCAGCGTCTGGCAACTCCGGGCGCCGATATCACTCAGGCTCAACAAAACATTAGAAACATTGCAGGGCAAGGTATTGCTGGACTGCCTCAGGCGCAGACAGCGACACAGGCTGGCATAAACAGGGCATTACAAGGATTGGGTTATCAAGCTGGTGAGTTTGATAGCGCCGCCGCGCAAAAATATATGTCCCCCTATATGCAGAATGTGGTCAATGTTCAAAAACAGCAAGCTATTCAAGACTTCCAACAAGACAACGCCGCACGGGCGGCACAGGCAGTACAAGCAGGAGCGTTTGGCGGTTCAAGGCAAGCGGTCGCGCAAGGCATGGCTAATCAAGAATTGTCGCGCCAGCTTGCAGATATACAAGCTACGGGGCAACAACAGGCATTTGAGCAGGCACAAGGACAGTTTGAAAGAGATAGAGCCGCAAGAGAATCCGCAGAACGCCTAGCGCTTGGGGCGGCTGAATCTGCTGGCTCCCAAAGTGGGCAACTAGCGGCTCTAGGTCAATTGGCTAGAGATGGGGATGTTCAGGCCGCACAGCTTTTAGAGCAAGTCGGCAAGGACATTCAGGCTCAACAGCAAGCTGGACTTGATATTGCTTATGAAGATTTTGTACGTCAGCGGGATTACCCCCGCGAACAGTTGCAGTTCTATTCATCCATACTTAGAGGTGTGCCAGTACAACCATCTACGGAAACAACTAAGTTTCAATCTTATAATCCTGTCCAACAGCTACTCGGAACAGGCATATCTGCGCTAGGTCTGTACAAGG
Organism: Gammaproteobacteria bacterium; assembly: GCA_009922595.1. GTDB lineage: Bacteria > Pseudomonadota > Gammaproteobacteria > Pseudomonadales > Pseudohongiellaceae > Eutrophocola. Next base: position 2,468 of record RFVC01000115.1, read on the forward strand.
GGATACAGGGTCTATGAACATTATTGACATCCAAGACCAGCTTAAAAACTTCTCTGAAGACCAGCTTATCAATGAGATGCAGATGCCTTCTGGCAACGCGCCTCAATTTCTTGTTCTGAGCGAGATTCAAAGACGTAAGCGCATGAGAGATGACTTCGCAAAGCGCGAAGCCGCTATGCAACCCACAGTGGCTCAAGAGGCTCTTGCGGCGGCTGGCGTCCCACAGGCAGGGATTGCTGGTATGTCAGAAGCCATGGCGCCTCAGAGCGCGGCATCTGAGGGCATTGGAACTATCATGCCTCAGTCTATGCGTCAGGCTATTCCAGAAGCCCCAGCCATGCCCATGAATGAAGGCGGTCTTGTGGCTGGCCTGTTTGCCAACACTGACCGTGGCAAAGAACTGTCTTCTAAAGACTATGAAATCCGCATCGGCAAAGATGGTAGACAAATGGTCTACAAGAAAGGCACTAATA
>RFVC01000116.1 GCA_009922595.1 Gammaproteobacteria bacterium
GTGCGCACATCGATCAATGGAATGGTTGAGTTCACCTGGCGTTCCTGGTGGGATTGTTCAACAGTCAGATTTTTCATAAGTTTTGATTTTTTTTAAGAGTTATGATTGGGAAAATTTTTCCCGCATGCAGGCAAGAATGGCATGCACCTGGGACTCGCAGATCTGGTAGTAGGTCTTTTGCCCTTCCTTCTCGACGGATAACATCCCACATCTCTGCATCAGGCGGAGGTGCTCAGAAGCAACATGACTGCGAATGGAGCATGCCTCGGCCAACTCCCCCACCGTCCAGCGGTTGGACTCGAGCAGGAAAAGAATTTTCAGGCGCATGGGATGAGCCAGGGCCCGCAAGCACTCGGCCGCCTGGGCGAGAGAGTCGAGATCGGGCATCGGAGCAACCTCTGTTTTCTTGGCAGCCATTGTCATCAGCTACCCGCTAGGGAATGAATGGGCTGGGAAGAACGGATCGCTCCCAGGGCACAATGGATATCCGTTCGTCCTTGGCGGGCAAGAAAGGTAGCCACTCCTGCTGCCCGTAGTCCAGACTGACAATGCACAACCAGTGGTTTTTCGGGAATCTCCGTATGGGTTGAAAGAATGCGTGCATGAGGAAAGTGCAGACTGCCATCAAGGGAACCCTGCAAACGCTCGGTTGCCTTGCGTACATCAATGACCGCACGCTCATCCAGCGAGGCATCTCCTGACAGGCGGTCCGCTGGGCAGGAAGGAATGGATCGAAGCATAGTGCCTGGCAGTTCCTTTAGGGTTTCTGGAACCACAAAACCAACAACCTGGTCGAAACCGATGCATCGTAAAGCACGCTGCATCTGCTTCGCATCATCCGCACTTTGAGCCACAAGTAGTAAATTTTCTTCCGGTTCGAAAAAGCTGCCCGCGAAATCAGAAAAGAAATTGCGGGCAATGAACTGGGAGCCGGTCAGGTAAGAGGACAAGGCATCCTCCACCGCACGTGTGTCCACGGTGACCCAGGAACTTGCTGATAGACCAGCCTGTAAATCCGAGGCGGAAAACTCTTTCAGTGCCACTTCAGGGCCGAGGGGAACCGGGCCGGCGCGGTTCAGAGATTTCATCCGGGCGAAGTATGCAGGTGGCTCCGGCTGACCATCGAGAATAAAGGATACGAAACGATCCTCATTACCCTCCAAGGCAAGTTTAAAGGCATGATTAAAACGGCGTTCATAGCCTAGAGTGGATGAGGGAACCGCACCCAGTGCCTTACCGCAGGAACTGCCAGCACCATGCCCGGGCAATACCTGCAGGTGGTCGGGTAAATCTGCGATTCGATTTAGGCTCTGAAAAAGTGCCCTTGCACCATCTTCCTGTGTGCCGGAAATGCCAGCCGCCTGCTCAAGAAGATCGGGCCGACCAGCATCCCCCACGAAAAGAAAATCTCCACTGAACAAAGCAACCGGCTCATCTGCGCCCCCACCCTGATCTGTAAGCAGAAAGGAAAGATGTTCGGGGGTATGGCCGGGGGTATGCAACACCTCGACCAGCAGGTTGCCCACCTTAAATGAACTCCCTTGCCGAAGTGGGCGATAACCAGGCAAACCGAGAGCCCATTCGCTCCGCCAGAAATCCCCACCTTCCGCGGAAAGGTAGAGAGACACCGAAGGATCTAACCGCGAAAACTCAAAGGCACCACTGACGAAATCAGCATGAATATGCGTTTCCGCAACGGCAGTTATTCTAAGATCTTCGGATTGGGCAATTTCGATGTATGGCCCAATGTCACGCAAAGGATCGATCAGCAGAGCTTCGCCGGTTTTCTGGCATCCGACTAGGTAGGCGTACTGAGCAAGATCATCATTAGCTATTTGCTTGAGGTACATTTATATATCGTTATCTCACGATATTATGATTGTCAAATTATTTTGTGATCCCAAATGTGTCGATTAACAGACACAAATCGTCTTGTTCATCGAAAGGGAATGTCGCATCTTCAGGAATGCCCAGGCTGCCCAGAAGTTTGTTAAAATTCATTCCCCGATCCGTTCCTCCGATCATTCTTGTTGGAATTACCGGCAGTTCAGTCGCGGTCTTGTTTCACCATGCCATTCACTTCGTTCACCACACGATTTGGTCTCCACTAGCAACGGGACCCATTGAAAACTTTGCCGCCATCGGATTTATTGTGCTCACCCTGGTGGGGCTTCTCAATGGATGGTTGTTAACCCAGTTTGCCCCGGAGGCTGCAGGTAGTGGCATTCCCCAGTTAAAGACGGCATACCGGCAGAACTATGGTCTCATCTCCTTTCGGATCGTATGGGTGAAATTCGTTGCCGCCACTCTCAGTGTGGGAGGTGGCTTAAGCCTCGGACGGGAAGGCCCCTCCGTTCAACTGGCCGGTGGGCTGGCCTCAGTCATCGGTCAAAAATTCAGGCTCTCCAACTTCCGCATCCGCACCCTCTCTGCCTGTGGAGCCGCCGCCGGACTGGCCGCCGCCTTTAATGCCCCCATCGCGGCAGTGGCCTTTGTGCTTGAGGAAATCATTGAGGATTTAAATAGCCGCACCATTGGCCCCATCCTGCTCGCCTCGTTTGCCTCCGTGGTCACCCTTTTTTTCCTACAAGGAACGGAACCTGCCTTTTCCATTGCTCCGGTGGTATCCCTCGATGGATGGACCTACCTCGCCGTTCCTGTGGTGGCCGCCCTCGCCTCCCTTGCCGGAGTGGGTTTTCAAAAATCCACTCTATCCTGGGCAAAGAGAATTCGTACTTCCTCCTCCCTGCCCCCGTGGTCCCGTCCGGTCATGGGAGCATGGATTAACTGGGCGGTTGCCTGCCTGACCTTTTACTGGATTGGCCGGACAGGCGTGCTTGGACTCGGGCACCAGGACTTGACCGCCTGCCTGGCAGGGGAGATTGCCCTGCTAAGCATGCTTGTCCTCTTCGCGGCAAAATGGATGGCCACCTCCTCGG
>RFVC01000117.1 GCA_009922595.1 Gammaproteobacteria bacterium
TCAAATTTCTGGCCTTCCAGCTCTATTTGTGCGGCAAAGGGGCTGGCCAGCATCAGGGGCTTGTCGGCGGTGCTATGTGCCAGATAATCGGCCAGACCGCCTGGAAAACATAATACCGCTTCTTCGGGGGTTTGGCTGTCTTTTATCAGCTCTGCCGGGCAATGCCAGCGAATTTCCACGCCGGCAAACAAATAGGCCTTGGATTGCGCCATTAAAAATAGCTGGGCTGGTTTAAACCGGCATCCGGCGCCAAAAATTTCTTCATCGGGCTGAAAGCGGATAAGCGTGCCGCGCCGATTGGCGGTCGGGCCGACAACCGTCAGGCCGCCTTCTGCCTTACCACGTGAAAATACCTGGCGATACAAGGTTTTGTCGCGGGCAACCTCTACCTCCAGCACAGAGGAAAGCGCATTCACCACAGACGCGCCCACCCCGTGCAACCCTCCTGAGGTCTGATAGGCCTTGCCCGAAAATTTTCCGCCTGCGTGAAGGGTGGTTAAAATCACTTCCAATGCAGATTTGTCTGGAAATTTAGGGTGCGGATCAACCGGAATACCCCGCCCGTTATCACGAATGGATAAACAATTTTCAGTTTCAAGGCGGATATCAATCCAGCTGGCATGACCGGCTACCGCCTCATCCATTGAATTATCCAGAATCTCTGCTGCCAGATGGTGCAGGGCACGCTCATCTGTCCCGCCAATATACATACCCGGGCGATGGCGCACCGGCTCCAGCCCCTCCAGAACTTCAATCTGGCTCGCATCATAATCTGTTTTCTGGGCGTTATTGCCAAATAGATCGACCATAAAAGATACCTGTTCATATCCTGGGTGGGATGACGGGCAAAAAATGCCGCAAAACTCTGCCCTAACCTACAATATATGGGGGGCAAATTAAAGAGAATATACGAAATAAAGGAAAATTCCGGGATTAACTAATTATTTAGATTTATCTGATATAATCAATCTTCACGGCAATGAAACGCCGCAGATTAAAAATCGGGAAGGAAGAGGGATGTTCAAAACAGGAGCGTTATCTTTATGCCCTCGCAGCTTTCTGCCTATCAACAGCTTTTCAAAAATTTCCTGCAGCTTCTGGCGATCCTTATTGCGGTGATATTGATTTTGGCCTTTATGATACTGCCAGAACAGCTTGTCTGAGGAGCTATGCCCGGAACAAATTTACCGTCCTTATTCAAGTTTACCGTCCTTGTTCAAGGCAAAAAATTCCCCCCAGAGACAGGCTCTGAGGGGGTGTTTTAATTTTATCTGTCGGATACCAGCCTGGCAGATTTTAGCCTGCTAGCTATTAGCCCCGCAGATTTTAGTAGGAGTAATACATCTGGAATTCGATTGGATGCGGTGCGTGTTCCAATGCAATGACTTCTTCCATCTTCAACTCAATAAAGGCATCTATTTGGTCATCAGTGAACACGTTCCCTTCTGTCAGATAGGCACGGTCCGCATCCAGGCTTTCTAGCGCTTCACGAAGTGATGCACAAACGGTCGGGATTTTAGCCAATTCTTCAGCGGGCAAATCGTATAAATCCTTGTCCATTGCATCCCCTGGATGGATCTTGTTACGGATACCGTCCAGCCCAGCCATGAGCATGGCCGAGAAGGCCAGATAAGGGTTGGCTGTTGCATCAGGGAAGCGAACTTCAACGCGCTTGCCCTTTGGATTGGATACAAAAGGAATTCGGCAGGAAGCGGACCTGTTGCGGGCTGAGTAAGCTAGGAGAACGGGGGCTTCAAAGCCTGGCACCAAACGCTTGTAACTGTTGGTAGACGGGTTGGTGAAAGCGTTCAGTGACTTAGCATGCTTTATGATACCGCCAATGTAATAAAGAGCGTTCTCAGATAAATCAGCATAGCCGTTACCGGCAAATAACGGCTTACCACCTGACCATAGAGACTGGTGTACATGCATCCCCGAGCCGTTATCGCCAGCGATAGGCTTTGGCAGGAAGGTCGCGGATACGCCATAAGCATGAGCGACTTGATGCACTGCATACTTATAAAGCTGCATGTTATCGGCTGTTTCTAGCAAAGTGCCGAACTTCATACCAAGTTCATGCTGGGACGGAGCAACCTCATGGTGATGCTTTTCGACCGGCACACCCATATCAGCCATGACGGCTAGCATTTCAGAACGGATATCCTGGCCGGAATCAATTGGTGGTACAGGGAAATAGCCGCCCTTTACGCCCGGGCGATGCCCCATGTTTCCCTCTTCAAAATCGCGACCAGAATTGTAAGGACCTTCAACGGAATCAACTTTAAACATCGCCCCATTCATGGATACATCGAATTTTACATCGTCAAAGATGAAAAATTCGGCTTCCGGACCGAAGAATGCAGTATCTGCGATACCGGCAGACTGCATATAATTCAAGGCTGCTTTTGCTGTGCCGCGAGGGTCACGCTCATAGGCTTCGTTAGTTATCGGATCCAACACATCGCAAAACAGTGCCAGAGTAGGCTGGGCAAAAAATGGGTCGATGTAGGCTCGCTCTAGGTCCGGCATCAGGGTCATATCTGACTCGTTAATTGCTTTCCAGCCTGATATGGAAGAACCGTCAAACATAAAACCTTCATTCAACGAATCTTCGTCTATTGTGTCGATATGTTGTGTCACATGCTGCATTTTACCGCGCGGGTCGGTAAACCGCAGGTCAACATAGGAAATATCGTTTTCCTTGATCATATCCATGATTTTCTTTGCACCAGACATATTATGTTCCTTTCTGTATGTCTAAAATCTCTCTATTTGGGGTGATTTCACCCAAAAATGACCAGCCTTATCGCCTGTCTAAACAGGCTAAACTATCTGTCAATCACTAAATCGCTTCGCCACCTGTTTCGCCGGTACGAATTCGGATGGCCTGGTCGATGGTCGAGATGAAA
>RFVC01000118.1 GCA_009922595.1 Gammaproteobacteria bacterium
TAAAAATTAAGCTTAATATTTCAATTGTATTTTAAAGGCGATTCAGTGAAACCCAGTGCTTCTTCCGGACGTCCGGAAAACCTCGAGATCAGCACCATCAAGCTGCCCCTTGCGGCTTTAACTTCTATCACCCACCGTATCTCCGGCGCCATCCTGTTCGTGGCGATCGGTACTCTGCTGTGGATGCTGGATTTGTCACTTGCCAGTGAGGCCAGTTTTGAATGGCTTTCCGGCATTATGGATTCCACTCCGGCCCGCTTTGTCCTCTGGGGCGTCCTTGCCGCGCTTGCATACCACATGGTGGCGGGCTGCAAGCACCTGCTGATGGATATGGGCTTCGGTGAAACCAAGGCGGCGGCTACTCGCGGGGCCATGGCCGTTATTGTTATGAGTGCGATCTTGATCATCGCAATCGGGGTGTACCTATGGTAACCAACGTTCTAAGCCTAGGCCGCAGCGGCCTTTATGACTGGGTGATCCAGCGTCTAAGCGCGGTCATTATCCTACTGTATGTGCTATGTCATGCGGCAATTGTGATTGGTACCCCTGAAATGACGTATTCGGAGTGGCGTGGGTTGTTTGCCAATACTACGATGCGTATCTTTAGCCTGGTCACGCTTCTGGCACTTTGTGCTCACGCCTGGGTGGGTATATGGACTATTGCCACTGACTACCTAACTACCCGCATGCTGGGAGCTAAGGCCACAGCGATTCGATTTATTTTCCTCATGACCAGCCTTTGTGTCACCGTTATTTACCTGATATGGGGCATCATGATTTTCTGGAGTGTATAGAAGTTGGCCAACATCAGAACAATGACGTTTGACGGCCTGATTGTGGGCGGAGGCGGCTCTGGTCTGCGCGCAGCCCTGCAGCTGAGCCAGTCCGGTTATAACACGGCGGTGATCTCCAAGGTTTTCCCAACCCGTTCACACACGGTATCTGCCCAGGGCGGCATTACTTGTGCCATTGCAAGCACCGATCCCGATGATGACTGGCGCTGGCATATGTATGACACGGTCAAGGGTTCCGACTACATCGGTGACCAGGATGCAATTGAGTACATGTGTTCGGAGGGACCCCAGGCTATTTTTGAGCTTGAGCATATGGGCCTGCCGTTCTCACGCAACGAGGACGGTCGTATTTATCAGCGCCCTTTCGGCGGCCAGAGCCGTGAATACGGCAAGGGCGGGCAGGCGGCAAGAACCTGCGCCGCGGCTGACCGTACTGGTCATGCCTTGCTGCACACGCTGTATCAGGCCAATTTGAAAAACAACACGCAGTTTCTTAACGAGTGGTATGCCGTGGACTTGGTGAAAAACCAGGCCGGACATGTCGCAGGCTTGATAGCTATCTGCATCGAAACTGGTGAAGTGGTATACATCAAGTCCAAGGCCACAGTGCTTGCCACCGGCGGTGCTGGACGTATTTATGCTTCAACCACCAATGCCCTGATCAATACCGGTGACGGTATCGGCATGGCTATTCGTGCCGGCTTCCCTCAGCAGGACATGGAAATGTGGCAGTTCCACCCGACAGGCATTTACGGTGCCGGCACCCTGGTTACGGAAGGTTGCCGCGGTGAAGGCGGTTATCTGGTGAACTCCGAAGGTGAACGTTTCATGGAGCGTTATGCGCCAAATGCCAAGGACCTTGCCGGCCGTGACGTGGTCGCGCGCTCGATGATCATTGAGATTCTGGAGGGAAGGGGTGTTGGTCCTGAAGCCGATCACGTACTCCTGAAGTTGGACCATCTCGGTGAGAAAGTACTGAACGAAAAACTGCCAGGCATTCTTGAACTCTCACGCACCTTTGCCCATGTTGACCCGGTGCAGGCGCCCATTCCGGTTATCCCAACCTGCCATTACATGATGGGCGGTATTCCGACCAATGTACATGGGCAGGCGTTGACCCAGAATGAGAACCATGAGGACGTTGTTATCGAAGGTTTGTTCTCCTGCGGTGAAGCAGCCTGTGTATCTGTCCACGGTGCTAACCGTCTTGGCGGTAACTCATTGCTTGACCTCGTGGTCTTTGGCCGCGCTTCAGGTATCTACATCGAAAAGATGCTTAGCGGTGGAGTGATGCAGCAGGAAGCCAGCGAATCCGATATCGAAGGTGCCATGACAAGACTTGCGCGCCTGAATGAGTCAACAGGCGGTGAGAAAACAGCCGACCTGCGCAAGGAGTTGCAAAACATCATGCAGAACTTCTTTGGTGTGTTCCGTCGTGGCGATTTCATGAAGGAAGGCATCGAGAAGCTGCGCAGCCTTCGCGGGCGCATTGAAAACCAGTACCTAGAAGACAAGAGCGAAATATTCAATACCGCCAGAATCGAGGCGCTTGAACTTGAGAATCTTTTTGAAGTGGCATGGTCAACAGCTATTGCTGCCGAAGGGCGTGATGAAAGTCGCGGTGCTCATGCTCGTGAGGATTTCACTGAGCGTGATGATGCTAACTGGCTTTGCCATTCTATGTTTTATCCCGGCAGCGAGGAATTGGGCAAACGTCGCGTGAACTTCGAGCCAAAAACTGTGCCGATGTTTGAGCCGAAGGAAAGAACTTATTAAAGCTGAAGCCTTTCGTGTGCTGATGAAGTCGAAAGAATTATTCAACATATCAACTAAACTAGATAAGTAAATAGAGGCAAGAGACAAAACCGTGAAGGTTAGTGTTTACAGATACAACCCGGAGACTGATTTAAAACCCTCCATGCAGGATTTCGAGATCGAAATCCCTGACGGCAAGGACATCATGGTGCTTGATGTACTGCACATGGTGAAAGAGCAGGATGAAAGCGTTACATATCGTCGCTCTTGTCGTGAGGGCGTATGTGGCTCTGACGGCGTGAACATGAATGGCGTTAACGGTCTCGCCTGT
>RFVC01000119.1 GCA_009922595.1 Gammaproteobacteria bacterium
AGCTAACACGGCCTCGGCGGTTTCTTGTGTGCAGATGTATGTTTTTATCGCCTCGGCACCCGTTGGCGCGAATAGATCAGCCATGCGTTTCCCCGTCAGAATGGTTTATTGAAACACTGGCTAAAGAAACATGGAACTGCAAGTGCCAATCATGAATAGATTGGCATGTCCCAAATCGCGAAAAGGGACTGTTCACCAACGCGAAGAAGCCGCTGAAATGTAGATGACACCGCAACAAGATCGTTGCCATCGGTATCGGAACTGAGCTTGCCATCAACGGTGCCGTGGCCCATGCCTTTGCCCATATCATCTACAAGTCACTGTTGTTCATGTCGATGGGGGCCGTTTTGTATCGGGTTGGAACGGTAAAAGCATCGGAACTTGGCGGGCTATACCGATGCATGCCCATGACAATGGTGTTCTGCATCATCGGAGCAATGTCGATTTCGGCCTTTCCTCTGTTTAGCGGTTTTGTGGCCAAGGCACTCATCATGTCAGCCATTGGTCATGAACATCTGGTGGTGATCTATATGATCCTTCTTGCCGCTTCAGCCGGGGTGCTTGAACATTCGGGGATTAAGATACCGTATTTCACCTTCTTTGCGCATGATGGTGGTCATAACGTGAAAGAAGCTCCGGTCAATATGCTGATCGCCATGGGTGTTGCCAGCATATTGTGTATCGGCATCGGGGTAATGCCGCAGATGTATTACCAGATCCTGCCTTTTGCGATGGAATATCAACCTTATGATGGAAGTCATGTTGTCGGCCAGCTACAGCTTTTGATATTTGCCATGCTCGCCTTTGTCTTTTTGGTACGAGCAGGGTTTTACCCGCCCGAGATTCCATCCACAGTATTGAACGCAGACTGGCTTTATCGTCGTCTTGCGCCGATGGTACTTGGACCGGTTCTTCGTCTTGGTCTCAGCATTGCTAGCCGTCTGGACGGAATAGTCATCGAGACGGCGAGTTCCTTGATTGCCGGAGCGCGAAGGATAGTACACCACCCGATCGCAGGTCCGGTCATCCCAGGTCCAGCCGCTCTTATTCAGCTTTGCCTGCTGACATTACTTCTGGCCGTGATCTATGTTGCGCTTGGCTAGACTGCTCTGTATTGCTTTTCTTCTCCTAGCGGCATCCGCCAGGGCAGAGACAGCCACAATCAGCCTTGCTACGGAACTAGGGACGCATTTACTGACAGCTGAGATAGCGGACACAAGCGAAACACGTGCCAGAGGTCTCATGCATCGCGAAGATTTCGGCGGTGACGATGCTATGCTCTTTGTGTTTCCCAAAGCCGGTCAACTGTACTTCTGGATGAAGAACACACCTGTATCGCTGGACATCATTTTTTTTGATGATAAGGGTATATGGCTTAACACCCATTCCCATACAAAGCCGTTCAGCATAAAAAGTCTTCCTTCAAGGGGATTTTCACAATATGTGCTTGAATTACCCGCTGGAAGAGCATCAAGACTTGGGATCGGTCAAGGATCTGTGGTCAAACGGCTAGAATAATTCCTTGAACGTGACTTGAGGCTTGATTTCAGCGAAAATACTGGATAGAAAAACCATTGTCGGAGTGTAGCGCAGCCTGGTAGCGCATCTGGTTTGGGACCAGAGGGTCGGGAGTTCGAATCTCTCCACTCCGACCATTCCTTTGAAATACTGTTTATCCTTTCTTGTTTAGACATAGACCTTGTGGTGCTTGCGCGTATCTCATGTCAGGTCAGGAAGGACAAATTAGCGGAATGGGTTACCATTCGGAGCGTAGCGCAGCCTGGTAGCGCACCTGCTTCGGGAGCAGGGGGTCGGAGGTTCGAATCCTCTCGCTCCGACCATTTAATCTTCTTCTAGGACTGAAATAGACCTTCCTGATGATCTTTCATAAGATGCCTTGATTTTGCCTGGTGGCGGGCATAAAAATAAAAGGCATATAGGAGATGGTCATGCGTGTTCGTATTTATCAGCCAACCAAAACGGCGATGCAATCTGGCAAGGCCAAGACAGAGGGCTGGGTCATTGAATATCCACGTCAGGACAGGGCCTCGCCTGATGCCTTGATGGGATGGCAGTCTTCAAGAGATACGCTCAAATCAGTTCATCTCCATTTTGACAGTTCCGAAGAGGCCATTTCCTATGCAAAAGCAAACGGGATGGACTATATCGTCCTGAGAAATACAAACCGCAGGACAAAACTACGCGCCTATGCGGATAATTTTGCTTTTGGAAAACGCCAGGCCTGGACACATTAACGGCTTATTTTTCCTTTGGCGGATTTCAGGTTTAGATTTTTTTTCGATGATCTGTTATACCAGCCCTATGGTTCCGTAGCTCAACTGGATAGAGCAGCTGACTTCTAATCAGCAGGTTGCAGGTTCGAGTCCTGCCGGAATCGCCATCTTCTTAAAAATATCTAGATTTTCAGTTTCTGGTAAAGGCTGGCGTTATCTTTGCTGTCGCCAATCTCAACATCGAAGCGGGGTAGTGTTCTGGTCTGTTTATGACGCAGATGTCTTTGACCAAATTAGGGTTCCGCTTTACCATCTGGATCTGGATCATTAATGTTTGTTAAACGTTGGTTTAATCTATCTCCATTATGCGACGAGTACTAAGGGCGGTATATGTCAGAGCAGTATGATTACGTGATTGTCGGCGCCGGCAGCGCGGGTTGTGTTCTTGCCAATAGGCTGACGGCTTGTGGCAGGTATAGTGTGTGCCTTCTGGAAGCCGGGCCACCCGACTGGAACCCTATGATCCATATTCCCGCAGGCTTTATCAAAACGCTGGTCAATCAGAACGTAAACTGGATGTATATGAG
>RFVC01000120.1 GCA_009922595.1 Gammaproteobacteria bacterium
CGCGGGTCGGTTCGCGTGACCTGGTCAACTGCAGCAGGTGCCGATAATCCCTTCTGCATCTGGACGAGCGCCTCTTCCCCCCAGAGAACGTTTGGTTCCGCACCTTGAGATGCGGTCATGCCAACATGGGTTTGGCCGCGCAACACCCAGCCACCAACACAGAGATTACCGGTGGCCGTGGCCCCGGCAAAGGTGCCGGTTTTTTTATCTAGACTGAGAAGTGAAAAAGTCATGAGTGCTCTTCGTCAAATTTACTTGATTTGATAAAACCATTTTTTGCTTGATTTGTCTATTTATCATGATCAATATTTATCATGATAATTTGAATGTTGCAATGTCAACCTAATGGAAGGTAACTACCATGACAATCATTAAGACGGCTTTCCGCACCGTATTTGCGGCTGTTATGCTGGTAGTATCAAGTGGATTGTTTTTGGGCTTTGTTCAAGCCAGCACACCGGACAATGTGCTGGTGGTGGGGCAGATCGCTGAACCCAAATCGCTTGATCCAGCTACCGTGACGGCGGTCAATGACTTCCGTATCCTGATGAACATCTATGATGGCCTCGTGCGTTACAAAGATGGCGCTCTTGAGGTTGAGCCCGCTCTTGCCGAGAGTTGGGATATCAGTGCTGATGGCAAGACCTATACCTTCAAACTTCGAGCTGGGGTGAAATTCCATGATGGAACTGCTGTCGATGCCGACGCTGTGAAGTTCAATTTCGACCGGATGCTCGACGAGAGTCATCCTTTCCATAACACGGGTCCGTTTCCGCTGAGCTTCTTTTTCTCTGCCATTGAAAAAGTTGAAGTGGTGAACAGCAGCACTGTCCGCTTTACACTCAATGCGCCTTATGCACCATTTCTCTCAAATCTTGCTTACCCCACAGGTTTGATTGCCTCGCCTGCTGCAATAAAGAAGCATGGTAAGGATTTTGGCCGCAACCCTGTTGGTACAGGTGCATTTAAGTTTGATACATGGAAGTCCAATGAAGCCGTTATCGTTTCCAGACATGACGGGTACTGGAATGGCAAGGCTGGCACTGAAGCTGTTATTTTCCGTCCGATTACTGATGGTAATACGCGTGTTGCTGAAATGCTCTCAGGTGGCATCGACATGATGGTTGAGGTTCCTCCCACCTCGCTGGGGCAATTCAATGGCAATGAGTTTGCTGTTGCCGAGCAGGCCGGCCCGCATGTCTGGTTCCTTATCCTGAACGCGAAGGAAGGTCCTTTTGCCAACAAACTTGTACGTCAGGCTGCGAACTATGCCATTAATAAGAGAGCAATTGTTGAAAATGTTCTTGAGGGGACAGCAGCCATTGCAGCAGGGCCAACCCCGCCAGCTTTTGCATGGGCTTACAACGATGCACTTGAGCCTTACCCTTACGACCCTGCAAAGGCCAAAGCTCTTTTGAGCGAAGCCGGGGTTTCCGACGCCAAGCTTACCTTCTATGTGACGCAAGGTGGATCGGGTATGCTTGACCCGGTAGCCATGGGCACGGCCATTCAGGCAGATCTTGCGGCGGTTGGTTTTGATGTTGAAATCAAGACGTTTGAATGGAACGCGTTTCTTGGTGAGGTAAACCCAGGTCTTGAAGGCAAGGCGGATATGGCAGAAATGGCCTGGATGACCAACGACCCGGATACCTTACCATATCTCGCTCTTCGTACGGCAGCCTGGCCGGATAAGGGTGGCTTTAATTCTGGCTACTATTCCAACCCAAAGGTTGATGAGTTGCTGGAAGCCGCACGTTCTTCAACCAATCAGGCTGAACGAGCACGCCTCTATAAGGAAATGCAGACTATCGTTCAGGAAGATGCACCATGGGTCTTCGTGGCAAACTGGAAACAGAATGCCGTGACCAGCAGCAACGTGCAGAATTTCTCACTACAACCGTCCTTCCTCCTCCTCCTAAAGGACGTTCAAAAAAAATAAAATGAACTTGGTGCTGGCCATTATACTGATGGCCAGCACAACTTCCGCGATTTGGTCTCTTTGCCATGCCTCGCTATCTAATTTTCAGAATTCTGGCGGCGGTGCCTGTCCTGCTTGGCATAACGCTGATCGTCTTTGTCATTCTCTCCCTGATCCCCGGTGATCCGGCAATGGCGATACTAGGCTCCTACGCGACCCCGGAAAATGTGGCACGGCTCAATCAGCAGCTTGGCTTGGATCGGCCATTGTTTCAGCGATACTTCATCTGGCTTGGCAATCTTCTTCAGGGGGATTTCGGCCGCTCCTTCGCACTCAACCGCCCGGTGATCGATGAAATTCTTGACCGTTTCCATGCGACACTGATTCTTTCCGGTACAGCTTTTATCATCTGTTCGCTCGCCGGGATTGCCGCGGGCGTTATTTCGGCAACCCGTCAATATGGCTGGGCAGATAAAATCATCACTTTCTCAGTGCTGATAGGTATTTCTGTTCCATCCTTCTTTCTCGGAATGATGATGATCCTCTATTTTGCCGTCCGGTTGCGATGGTTCCCCGCCTCTGGGATGTATGCCCTTTATGGCGGCGGCGATCTTGCTGATCTTCTCAGCCATCTTGTCATGCCGGCGCTGGCGCTGGCCGCCGTCGCCACCGGGGTCATAGCCCGTTTGTCACGGGCCGCGATGCTGGAGGTGCTACGGCTGGATTTCATCCGTACCGCCCGGGCGAAGGGCGCGCCTGAAAGACGCGTCATCCTCCGCCACGCGTTGCGCCATGCGATTGTCTCGATCCTACCAATTCTTGGCCTGCAGGCTGGTTTTGTGCTCTCGGGTGCGGTGTATATCGAGATCGTCTTTCAATGGCCGGGGGTGGGGCGCATGCTG
>RFVC01000013.1 GCA_009922595.1 Gammaproteobacteria bacterium
GGCGGGCCCGAGCATCCTGGACTCACCGCCAGTCATTCGCATATGACCAACACCCTGAACACCCCGGTGGAGAGTCTTGAAATGCATTACCCCATGCGTGTTAGGCGTTACGAAATTCGCGAGGGCAGCGGCGGAAAGGGCCAGCACCCGGGTGGCGACGGCCTGGTGCGCGAATATGAGTTCCTTAGGCCGGTTGAGCTGAGCCTGCAGACGGAAAGAAGGACACATGTGCCCTGGGGACTGCTTGGGGGCGAGCCAGGAACGGGCGGAGAAAATTGGCTCAATAATCAAGAGCTACCGGGAAAAACTGAAGTGTCCGTCAAAGAAGGCGATATACTAATTATCAAGACACCAGGCGGCGGCGGTTGGGGCATAGTGGACTAACTCTCATCCCGAGATTATTTTTCTACGTATCTACCTTAAAACATGTAAAATCCGCACCGTTTGAGAATTCATACTTACAAACCGAGAATAGACATGACAGAAGCAGCCCCCATTGAAAGTGTTATCCAGGACCAGATTTCCTCTAATCCCATCATTCTTTACATGAAGGGCAACCCGAATGCCCCACAGTGTGGATTTTCGGCACAGTCCGTTCAAATCCTGATGGCCTGTGGCCAAAAATTTGCCTACGTGGACATCCTGTCTAATCCGGAAATTCGCGCCAACCTGCCCAAGGTGTCTGACTGGCCAACTTTCCCACAGCTATTTGTTGACGGCGAACTGGTCGGTGGCTGCGACATCATGACGGACATGTACCAGAACGGTGAATTGAAAATACTGCTGGATGAGTCAGCCGCAAAACGCGAGGGGGAGGAAGCATAAGGCAGCGCTCGGGTGCAAACTACAAACATTTTACTGAAAGGCGGATTACAATTGATCCGCCTTTCTTTTTGGTTCGGGATAAATTTTCATGACTGATACCACGCGCGGCGTCTGGTACATGGCGATTGCCACTTTCCTGTTTGCCTTGATGACTGTCTTCGTGAAACTGGTACCTGATATACCAGCACTGGAAATTATTTTCTTTCGTGCCGTTATCTCCGTGGCTATTTGCTGGTGGAGTCTCAAGCGAGCAAGGGTGCCCATATTTGGCAGCAACAAGGTCATGTTGATGTGTAGGGGAATCGCGGGCGTGATTGCGCTGACACTCAATTTTTATCTTATCCATGAGATACCGCTTGCAACGGCCTCAACGCTTACCTATCTCGCCCCGATTTCAACAACGCTTATTGCAATCTGGTTCGTACAGGAAAAAGTCAGCCCATTTCAGTTTTTGTTTTTTGCCGTGAGCTTTGCCGGCATCCTGGTGATTCAGGGATTTGATACTCGTGTTTCTCTTTTTCATCTCGGTGTCGGTATTGTGACCTCAATTTTTATGGGCCTGGCCTATAACTGCGTAAGAAAACTGTCCACTACCGAACACCCACTTGTCATCATTTTCTACTTTCCATTTGTCTGTATGCCGGTAGCAGGAATATGGTGTTTATTGTTCTGGGTGCAGCCTCAGGGGTGGGAATGGCTTCACCTGTTAATGGTGGGCATCTCCAGCCAGTTGGCGCAGTACTACATGACGCGCTCCTACCAGCTGGCCGAGATATCAACGGTCTCGATCGTCAACTACACCGGCATCATCTATGCCATCGTGCTGGGTTTCATACTCTTCGGCGAAGGCTTCAATCTGTTGACTTATGCCGGTATGGCGTTGGTGCTGTTAGGAGTCATACTAAACGTGGCTTGGAAACAGCGGCAAAAAAAGATTTCCGAGCCCGCGCCAGCATAGGCGGTCAGGGCGGTGAAGAGGATACTGGCCACGCCCTAGGCGGAAATTAAGGATTAAATAGTCCGTCCGCCAATTTTGCCAGGAACTCACCGAAGGTTAGCACGCGGGTATTTCTTTTCTGACCACAGGCCGAACAGTACATAGTTCAGCTGGCATCTGTTTCGCAGTTCTTGCATGACACGCTGTCATGCGGCTTGGCATTCGGTTTTTCCATGGAACTATTCTTCGGCAGAAAGCGGTGGAATAAAAGCCGGGGCGCGATTTACACTGCCATGGACATCTCACTACAATCCTTAGAACATCAAATTGACATGGATCATAACTATGCGTCTCACTTTATTCCTACTGGTTTTATTGAGTGTCCAACTACAGGCTCAGGATTTCTGGACGGCTGAGGAACTGGATGCACAGCGAGATCAACTCTCTACACAGGTAGGGGGTAATAACGCCGCGATTCTTGATCGCATAATCGATTTTGAGGGCTACTTTGCTGCCATGGTCCACCGTGAACCCGGCCCAGGCTTTTCAGAATCCCATGATGACTGGGCGGATATTTATTTTGTCACCTCAGGCAGCGCCTCAATCGTGACGGGCGGTGAAATTACAGATGCCCGGGAAGACTCACCCGGAGAAATTCGCGGCACTGGTATTCGCGGAGGAGAAGTGCAGCGCATCGGCGAAGGGGATGTTGTCCATATTCCAACAGGTGTGCCTCATCATGTTCTGGTGGGAGAGGGTGAGGAGGTCACTTATTTTATTTTGAAGGCACGCGCGAGATAACGACCATGAAAATTACCGTAGAACTCAGCCTCTATCCTTTCAACAGCGATTACAAAACCTTGATCAAGGACTTTATTGCAGCGCTGAACAAACAGGACGGCCTGGTTGTCAACACGACCCCCACTTCCTCCATGATTCATGGTGACTATGACGTGGTCATGGACTCGCTGAAGTCCCTCATTGCCTGGAGTTATGAAACCCATGGGCGTGAAGTGTTTGTCGCGAAATTTATTCCAGGGCATGAACTGAGCGACTGATGCTTTTGCTGGAAAGTTTTGCCGTAATCCTGGCAGTTGCCTACCTGCTGCTGGCGGCCCGTGAAAATATTCTGTGCTGGTACTGTGCTTTTGCCAGCTCTGCCATCTACAGCGTTATCTTCTGGGATGTCAGTCTTTTGATGGAATCGCTTCTGAATGTGTTCTACCTAGTGATGGCTGTTGTCGGCTGGTACGAATGGAAGCGGGGCGGGAAGGAACACAGTGGTGTCAGGATCAGGACGCTAGCCGGTTGGCAGCACGGTGTCATCATTGCATCACTGATTTTTGCCGCTCTGGTGAATGGATACCTGCTGCAGATGTTTACCGGTGCCTCCTGGCCTTACCTGGACTCCTTTACCACCTGGGCCAGCGTGCTCACAACTTTCATGATTGTCTGGAAAGTGCTGGAGAACTGGTTGTACTGGATAGTCATCGACAGCATTTCCATTTACCTGTACCTAGATCGGACCCTTTACCTGACGGTTATCCTTTTTGGTATCTATATTGTCCTGGCCGCCTATGGGTACTACTCCTGGCGCAAGCATTACCTGGCTGATAGTGCACAATACTGACCACAGCTAGGGCATTGCCTCCACAAATGATAATAGTTATCATTTGCATTTTTTCGGCAGACTTAAACCCGTGATTCGTAAAACTATTTTCTGGATACACCTGGCCTGTGGTGTGGTTACTGGCCTGGTGATATTTAGCATGTCCATTACCGGCGTTATTCTTACCTATGAGCGCCAGATCAACCAGTGGGTTGCAGAAAGTCATTACCTCCCAGAAGCTGAGCAAACAGCACGGCTAAGTCTTGACCAGCTTGTGGCCATCAGGAAAATCGAGTTCCCTGACGTCAATGCCACACAGGTCACCATCACCAATCATCCGGGAGCACCGTTCCAGTTTCGAGCTGGAAGAAGAGGGGGCGTATCTCTAAATCCTTATACCGGAATGGAAATGGAAACAGAGTCTGCCTCACTGCGATCATTCTGGAGCACTGTCACAGGGTTTCATCGCTGGTTTGATATCCAGGGAGAAAACCGCGCCGTAGCTAGGCAGGTGACTGGTGTAAGTAACCTGGCCTTCCTCTTCCTAATACTGAGCGGGCTGTACCTGTGGCTGCCCAGTATTTATAGGTGGGGACTTTTCAAGGCAAGACTCCTGTTCAGGCCAGCCTACAACAACAGCAAGGAACGTGATTACCACTGGCACCACATCTTCGGTATCTGGATGGCTGCCCCGCTGGTTTTTATTGTCTACACCGGGGCCATGTTCAATTACGGCTGGTCAGCTGACCTGGTCTATTCGGCCTTTGGCACGGAAAGGGCGGTAAGGGGTGGACCCGGAACAGGGCGTCCTGCGCCACAGACCGGTAACGCAGTGGCAGGGTTAGCCCAGGCTGGCAGTGCTGACTTGCAGGAGGTGCAAAAACATTACCTAACGCTGGAAGAGCTTGTCAGTCGGGTTATTCAGGAAACCGATATAGCATGGAACAGGATAAACGTTTCCTTGCCAGATGAAAGCAGGGATACATTAAGCGTTGAACTTGACTGGGGTAATGGCGCCCAGGCCCAGAAAAGAGAAACACTCTTGCTCGACAGAAGTAGCGGGTCCGTGCTGAGTACCACCAGCTATGCGCAAAGACCACTTGCCAGCAAAATACAGGGCTACACTCGGTTCGGTCATACCGGAGAAATATGGGGCTGGTTGGGACAGACCATTGCTGGCCTGGCTTCTCTGGCTGCACTGTTCATGGTCTGGACCGGATTTGCCCTGTCCTACCGACGTCTGATCAAACCATTTTTTAAGTAATTCGTTTTTAAAATTTAGCCATAAAAAAGCCAGCTTTTGCTGGCTTTTTTATTAGACAAAAACGTTAATTCCCGTCCTCCTTCATTTTTTCTGACAGGTAGTTCTGGATGCCCATCTTTTCGATCAGGCCGAGTTGAGTTTCGATCCAGTCCACGTGCTCTTCCTCATCATCAAGAATGGTCTGCAAAAGATCGCGGCTGACAAAGTCCTTTACTGATTCACAATGTGCTATGCCTTCACGTAAATCAGGTATCGCCCTCATTTCCAGATCGAGGTCGCACTGTAGCATTTCCTCGGTGTTTTCGCCGATATGCAGTTTGCCCAGGTCCTGGAGGTTAGGGAAACCCTCTAGAAAAAGTATCCGCTCGATAATATTGTCAGCATGTTTCATCTCGTCGATGGATTCATGCATGGTGTAGTCCGCCAGCTCCTTGAGCCCCCAGTCCTCCAGCATCTTGGCATGCAGGAAATACTGGTTGATGGCTACCAATTCATTGCCAAGAACCTTGTTGAGATGTTCGATAACTTTACTGTCGCCTTTCATGAAAATTCCTTGGTAAGTACATGAATGAGAGAAAAGTTATTGTGACTTTTCTGCCGGTAATTGTCCAGAAGATTGGCGCTAAGCTATTGGTTTATATAAAGAAAATGAGAATAAGAATGCTTATTGATTGCATTCAGTATTGTGGCAGGAATGATTGAGTAGTTGCCTGGAGAGGGCGAAATAATCAAACGGCTGATTCGAAAGGAGGATTTTTGACGTTAATCGCCGAGTCGACAATATTTTGCGCTAGCTGGCTGCATTTGCCGCACTGAGTGGCCACGCCCAGCTCTTTGCAGACCGCTTCAAAGGAACCTGAGCCGCCGGCGACAAATTCTTTTATCTGCCGATCGGTGACTGCTTTACAGAGACAAACGTACATAAACCTTACAGAGTAATGAATGGGCGACCTAAGTGAGAATGCTAAGCTTAATGAGAATCATTGTCAACAAATGGATTCAATCTTACTTATATCAAAATCTTCAGCGTTATAGGCCCACAATTAGCCAGTGCAGAGGTATGACAAGAATCAATTTCGGCAAGGAGCTGTCAAATGCACCAGGCTAGCGTAGCCTCAGTCCTTGTTGAATATAGCCTGTTTCGCGATTTCCTTTGCGGTAGCAAAGTCTGCTTTGCCGGAACCCAGTTTGGGTAATGATTCCACAGTGATATAGGCCGAGGGTAGGGACAAATTGTTCAGACCTGCCTCCAGTAACCTGGGCCTTAATTCACGCTCTAACAGTTCCTGAGTGCTTAGAATGACTATAATTTCGCCTTTCTTGGGATCGGGAATATTGATGGCCATGATTTCGGCAGGCACCTCGGGTTCATGCTCGGTATCGGCTAAGCCTGGTTCTGCTACTTCAGTGGGCTCATCGAGATCTTCGGATTCAGATGTCAGCTCACTATTGAGGACATTGCGCAGCGCTTGTTCAACAGTGCCAAGGCCAATCATCTCTCCAGAAATTTTGGCAAAGCGGGCGTAACGGTCCTCGATTGTCAGGAAGCCATCCTCATCAAGTGAGCCTTTATCGCCGGAGACATACCAGCGCATCCCGTCCTGCTGAACGACAACCTTGCTGGTCAGCTCCTCATTGTTTAAATAACCTTGCATGACTTGCGGGCCTGCAATCAGAATCATACCCGCAGTGCCAAGTGGTAGCTCGTGCAGGGTATCAGGGTCTGCAATTCGAATTTGTGTGCCTGGAAGTGGTTTTCCGACGGTGCCCGGCTTGTTGTTGTCTTTGAGGTGGGGGCTTTCAAGGTTGGGGAACGGTGTGTTGACGTTGCTCACAGGAGATGTTTCTGTACAGCCGTACCCTTCATGTATGACCTTGCCAAAGCGTTTCTTGAATGAGGCACTGATTTCGGACTGCAGTTTTTCAGCACCGGCAACGGTCAGGCGTAGGCTTTGCATGTCTTCTGCCTTCACCTTGCGGTTCTTGATATACAGCCTAAAGAAGCTGGAGGTACCAAACAGCAGAGTAGCCCTATGCTCCCTGATGGCTTTCGCAATAGTGACTACATCGGTCGGATCAGTATGACAGACGACCTTGATGCGTTCCAACATGGCCAGGAACATGCAGGCTGTTAAACCAAAGGAATGGAAGATGGGCAGGTTGGCCATAATCAAATCATCGTCCTTCGCATCCAGAATCTTGCTGAGCTGTTTCACATTTGCCAGCAGATTGTGATGACTGAGCATAACGCCTTTTGGGGCACCCTCGCTGCCGCTGGAGAAGAGAATGACGGCTGTGTGGTGCAGGTCGGGCTTGCCGCAATATCTGTTCTGGAGCCAGTCTGATGACATGAACTTGCACTGCAGCAAGGTAGAAATTTTTTCGAAGGTACCGACTCCCGCTCGTAAGTCCTCCAACATCACAAGTCTGACCTTGTCGGCCAATGAGTCAAGGTTAATACCGCGCTTTTTTAGGTTTTCGAGGAAGCGGGTAGAGGTATAGACCGTTTGCAGGTTAGCCTGCTCAATCGCTGAAACCATTGTCTCAATCGGCGCGGTATAGTTGAGCGGTACCAACGTTTTACCCAGCAGCACAACGGCCATGCCTGCAACAAGGCTTCCGGCTGTGGTAGGCAGAAGTATGCCAATATTCTGTTCAGGACTTTCATTGGCAATGCGGCGTGAGAGAATGATAGAGCCGACAAGCGCTGTTTTGGCGGTAAAGTTTGTGCCAAGGGTGTCTTTTAGTATTACTGGGTTTCCGGGTCGCTTAGATGTTTGAACCCAGTGTTCCCCAATGGATGGCAAGGTATCGACATAGTCAAACCAAGCTTTGGTGTCATTTGTGTCAGGAAAATTATTGGGGTACTGACTCATAGAACCTGTCGCTCATTTATTATCATTCAAGAATTTGTGGAGTTTTTAAATTAGTTGAGGGGCCATCCACCCAGCGATTGCCAGCGGTTAACAATGGAGCAAAACAGCTCTGCTGTTTTTTCGGCATCGTAGCGTGCTGAGTGAGCTTCTTCATTACTGAAATCTATACCGGCACATTCACAGGCGCGGGAAAGGACGGTCTGGCCAAAGGCCAGTGCGCTCATGGAAGCGGTGTCAAGACTGGAAAAGGGATGAAAAGGGTTGCGCTTGAGGTTGTTGCGTTCGGCGGCCGCGTTGATAAAGCCGTGGTCGAAGTGGGCGTTGTGGCCAACAAGCACGGCCCGGGTACACTGTTCGTTTTTCATTTTCTTACGGATGTTTTTAAAAATTTCTCGAAAGACCTCTGGTTCTTTGTAAGCAATTCGCAGAGGATGATGTGGGTCTATGCCCGTGAACTTCAGGGCGGACTCTTCCAGGTTGGCGCCGGGAAAGGGTTCTACACGAAAGAACCAGGTGTCCTCTGGCTCCAGGTTTCCGTTTTCATCCATTCCTACTGTTACTGCGGCGATTTCTAGGATGGCGTCAGTCTGGTTATTGAATCCTCCGCACTCCACGTCGATGACTACAGGGAGGTAGCCGCGGAAGCGTCCGGCAAGCAGTGGCGCGGGGGTGGAGTTACTGATCTCTTCGGTCACGTTCAGCCCTGTATAACCTGCCAGCGCATGGTGGCGCCACTGTTAAGTGGCACAATGCTTTCATGACCAAGCGGATACTCAATAGGCACAGTCCAGTTTTCTTTTCGCAGGGTGATGGTGTCCATGTTTCGGGGCAAGCCATAAAAATCAGGGCCATTGAAACTCGAGAAAGCCTCAAGCTTATCCAGAATACCGAGCTCCTCGAAAATTTCGGCATACAGCTCGATAGCGGCATGGGCTGTAAAACACCCGGCGCAGCCGCAGTCATTTTCTTTGCTGTGCTTGGTGTGTGGCGCTGAGTCCGTACCAAGGAAGAACTTGCTGGAGCCGCTGACCACGGCATCCTGCAAGGCCTGCTGGTGAGCATTACGTTTAAGTATGGGCAGGCAGTAATAATGTGGGCGAATACCGCCAACCAGCATCTGGTTGCGGTTGTACATCAGGTGCTGCGGCGTAATGGTGGCGCCGATATTGTCGCCGGCCGCGGCGACAAACTCGGCCGCGTCCCTGGTGGTGATATGTTCCAGCACGATTTTCAGCGTTGGAAATTTTCTATGCAACGGTGCAAGCGTCTCATCGATGAAGACCTTCTCCCGATCAAAGATATCTATCTCACTGCGCGTGACTTCGCCATGAATGAGCAGTGGTAAACCCAGTGCGTTCATTTTTTCCAGAGCCGCGTAGGTGCGAGTGATATCGGTAACGCCCTGATCTGAGTTCGTTGTTGCCCCTGCCGGGTAAAGCTTGATGCCATAAACAATGCCGCTTTCTTTAGCGGCCCGTATTTCATCAGCCGACGTATTGTCGGTCAGGTACAGGGTCATCAGGGGATCAAAAGAGACCCCTTCTGGCACCTGTTTTAGGATTCTTTCACGGTATCCCAGGGCAAGTTCAGTGGTCGTTACTGCGGGGACCAGGTTAGGCATCACGATCGCGCGGCCCATGTAGCGTGCTGTGTGGGCAACGGTATCTGTGAGGGCGGCACCATCCCGCAGGTGCAGATGCCAGTCGTCCGGTCGGACCAGGGTGATTTCCTGCATTACTTCTTGATATCCCGAATGGTTATGCGGCTGTGTTTGTCTGATGATTATAGCAGGATACAACTGATACCGCGGTTGAGGCGGTAATTTCAGCAATTAATTTCGCAAAATCCGACGCCACGGGTACAATACCCGGCTTTTTTCTGCTGGAGACAATAATGTCTGATATCAAGAAAGTGGTTTTGGCCTATTCCGGCGGCCTGGACACCTCGGTTATCGTGAAATGGCTGATGGATACCTATCAGTGTGAGGTGGTGACCTACACGGCCGATCTTGGCCAGGGCAAGGAAGTTGAACCTGCTCGCGCCAAGGCAGAGGCACTGGGAGTGAAAGAAATTTTTGTGGAAGATGTGCGCGAGGAATTTGTGCGTGATTTTGTGTATCCGATGTTTCGCGCTAATACCATTTACGAGGGAGAATACCTGCTGGGTACTTCCATTGCCCGTCCACTGATTGCCAAGCGCATGGTGGAGATTGCCAACGAAACCGGTGCTGATGCTATTTCTCACGGGGCAACCGGTAAAGGCAATGATCAGGTCCGTTTTGAACTTGGCTCCTATGCCCTGAAACCCGGCGTCAAGATTATTGCTCCCTGGCGTGAGTGGGACCTGAATTCTCGCGAGAAGCTGATGGCCTATTGCGCCGAGCATGATATTCCTGTGGAGCAGAAGCGCGGCAATGAATCTCCTTACTCCATGGATGCGAACCTTCTACATATTTCCTATGAAGGCGGCATTCTCGAAGATCCGGGTGCAGAGCCCGAGGAAGATATGTGGCTCTGGTCAGTATCGCCGGAAAATGCACCAGATGCGCCTACCTATATTGACCTAGAGTTCAAGAAGGGTGACGTGGTTGCCATCAACGGGGAAAAACTGTCTCCAGCCACTGTTCTTGAAAACCTAAACAGGCTCGGCGGTGCCAATGGCATCGGCAGAACGGATATAGTTGAAAACCGTTACGTCGGTATGAAGGCCAGGGGCTGTTACGAAACTCCCGGCGGCACCATTCTGCTCAAGGCGCACAGGGCGATAGAGTCACTGACGCTGGACCGTGAAGCAGCGCATATGAAGGATGAATTGATGCCGCGTTATGCCTCCCTGATTTACAACGGCTACTGGTGGTCTCCAGAGCGCGAGGCATTGCAGGCGCTGATCGATCAGACGCAGGAGTATGTGAACGGTTCAGTTCGCCTGAAACTGTACAAGGGTAATGTCATCGTTGTTGGCCGTCAGTCTGCAGACTCGTTGTACGATGACATGGTCGCGTCGTTTGAGGATGACGAGGGCGCCTATGACCAGCATGATGCAGAGGGCTTCATCAAATTGAACGCCCTGCGCCTGCGTACCGCTGCTACTCGGCGCCAGAAGGACTAGTCCAGATCTTTTTTCCTGTATTCGCATAAATCCGAGATAACGCAGGATGCACATCTCGGTTTTCTGGCGATGCAGGTATACCGCCCATGTAGGATGAGCCAGTGATGCGCGTCCAGCAAAAACTCGTCCGGCACAAACTTCATTAATTTCTTTTCCACTTCCAGCACATTCTTGCCTGGGGCAATGCCCGTACGATTGGAGACCCTGAAAATATGGGTATCCACGGCCATGGCTTTTTCACGGAAAACAGTGTTGAGAACAACGTTTGCCGTTTTTCTGCCAACACCGGGAAGAGCCTCAAGTGCTTCACGGGTGGACGGCACTTCAGAGTCATGCTCATCCATCAGGATCTTGCAGGTTTTCATCACGTTCTCGGCCTTGGTATTAAACAGGCCGATGGTCTTGATAAAACTTTTTAGCTTGCGCTCCCCCAGCGCTTGAATGCTCTCCGGGGTGTTGGCAACCGGAAACAGTTTTTCTGTTGCCTTGTTGACGCTCACATCGGTGGCCTGGGCGGAGAGCATGACAGCAATCAGCAGCTCGAACGGGGAAGAGTATTTTAGTTCGGTCGTCGGCGCCGGGTTTTCATCCCGCAGACGGGTAAAGATTTCAGTACGCTTGGTTTTATTCATTGTCTTCAGGCAAGCGGCCGGACGCGTTTACTTCCTGGTGCAACATTCTCAGTTTCCTGTGGACGGCTTGCCAGCTTTTTATCCAGGATATTTTTCAGGGCAATCAGCAATCCCATGAACAGAAATGCCCCTGGCGGCAATATAGCCAGCAGGAAAGGTTTGTAATGGGTAAAGAGGACCACACCTTCGTTGTTGGCAAAAGGGACCAACCTGTTCATGTTGGCAAAGACAACACCCGTGCCTGCCAGCTCTCTCAGCAAGCCGAGCACCAGCAGAACTGCGGCAAAACCGATGCCGGTCATCAGGCCGTCCAGGATTGCCGGACCGAGCGGATTTTTTGATGCAAAACTTTCAGCCCGTCCGAGAATAGTACAGTTGGTTACGATCAGGGGAATGAAGATACCCAGGGCCTGGAAGAGTTCCAGGGAGTAGGCCCTGAGTAGCAGTTCAACACAGGTGGTGAAACCGGCAATGATGAGGACAAATACAGGCAGGCGAATGGCAGGCAGAAGCTGGTGCCTGACCAGTGAAACCAGTGCGCTGGAACAGACCAGGACAAAAATTGTAGCCAGCCCCAGGCCCAGGGCATTTACCGCCGTGTTGCTGACAGCGAGCAGGGGGCAAAGGCCCAGCAGCTGAACCAGCGCAGCATTGTTGTACCACAGACCCTGTAGTGAAAGTTGCCTGGCGGATTCTGCCATTACTGCCTGTCCAGCGATTCCCTGTTGAGTGAAAAGAATTCAAGTGCTCTGTACACGCCGGCCACCAGGGCCCTCGGAGTCACTGTTGCTCCCACGAACTGGTCAAAGTCACCCCCATCCTTGACCACACGCCAGCGGGAAGGAGGAGGGTTTTCAAGAGAGCGGCCATCAAAAGAAAGGATCCAGTCCGATACCCCAATATCTATTTTATCACCGAGCCCCGCGGTTTCAGTGTGCTGCAGTACCCTGACACCTGAGATGGTGCCATCTTCTCGTATGCCGACCAGCAGAAAAATATCGCCGCTGTAGGCGTTGTGAACTTCTAGGGGAAGGATGATCCCGGCAAAGTCCTTATTCATCCGCGCCGGGTAGGCTAGACGCTCAGTGGTCAGGCCGAGCAGTTCCAGGGAAATGAAGGCCGTTGATTCTGGTGTCAGTACAAAAGTGTCCTCAAGTAAATCGTTGTCATGCATTTCCTGGGGCAGAATTTCCGCCAGGGCCCGACGTTCAGCGGCTTCCTGCTGGGCAAGAATGCGATCAGCCGTCAACAGGTTGACCACCCCGAGCACGAGAGCAGCCACAAACGCCGCAGTGCCGAGCACGAGACCGTGTCTTCGAAGTGGTGCTGGGGTGTTATCTGGCATGTTGGGATTTCCTAGGTTGTCTGAGAAAGTGATCAATGGCTGGCGCAGCAAAATTTGCCAACAGTACGGCAAAGGCAACGCCGTCGGGGTAGCTTCCCCAAACCCGTATGCAATACACCAGGGATCCTATTAAAAGACCATACCAAAGTTTTGCGTTGTTGTTGGCAGGGCCTGACACGGGATCCGTTGCAATGAAGAAAGCACCTAGCATCGTGGCACCGCCGAACAGGTGAAAGAAGGGAGAGCCGTGACTCGCAGAACTGCCGCCATCGTAAAAGAGCAGGGACAGTACAGCAATTGCTGTCAGAAAGCCGACGGGAATATGCCAGGTGATAATCTTACGATAGAGCATGTAAACACCGCCCAGAAGGAAGGCTGCATTTATCCACTCCCATCCCTTGCCGGACAGAACGCCGAACAGCATGGAACTGGTCCAGTACTCCTCGACGGTAAGGCTGCCGCGTTCCAGCTTGAACTGGTCCAGGGCAGTTGCACCGACATAAGCATCCATTTCTGCAGAAGTACCGAGAAATTGCATCAACAGGGTGCTGAAACCAGGCGCACCCTGGGTGTCAGATAAGGGAAGCAGCCAGCGCGTCATTTCGACTGGAAAGGAAATCAGCAGTACGGCATACCCCACCATGGCCGGGTTAAACGGGTTGTAGCCCAGCCCGCCATAAAGTTGCTTTGCTACGACAATCGCAAAAAAGATCCCGATTAATCCTGCCCACCAGGGCAGGGCAGGCGGAAGAGCAAGCGCCAGCAGAAGGGCGGTGACCAGGGCGCTGTAATCCTTCAGGCTGGCTAGCACCGGCCTCTTGCGTATTTTCAGCGCCGCGACCTCAAGAATTAAGGCGCAGGCAATCAGCCAGAGAATGTTAATAATGACGCCGCTGCCAAAAAAATAGGCCATGGCGGTAATACCGGGAACCGCAGCCACCAGGACCAGCAGCATAATTTCTGCTGTATCGGGAGTGTTTTTTGCGGATGGAAATAACAGCTGGATAAAACTCATGTCAGCGTATGTTGCCCGCTTGGGCATGCGGCATCAAGTGGCATTGGTAGAGTGTCGACGACAAAGTATTATGACTGTCTGCGCCATATAAAAATAATTATGGTTGGTTCACCAATGTCCGATCAAACTCTTGATGCTGTTGTAGTGGGTTAGGGTGATGGTTTTTCGTTCTTGCGCGCCCTGACTCTTTCCAGGGCTGCCTGGATATTTTGGTTGGAGGTTTTGGATTTATTTTGCTGGGCCAGCTTGGCACGTTTCTCGCGGAGGACTTCCTCTTCGACTTTAACCCTTTCCTGTCTTTCCAGGTGGCATTCAAATCGTTTCTTCGCATTGTTCGCTTTAATTTTTTCCATGGTTTCCAGCTGAAGCTTTTCTTTTGCTGCCTGGTAGTAGCCAACCAGGGGAATACCGCTTGGGCAGACGTTGTCGCATTTCCTGCACTCGATGCAATACTGTAGTTTCAAAGATTCAGCTAACTCAAGGTTTTCATCATCGCAGGCCCGGTAGAGAGTATGTGGGAGTATTTCCACGGGACATTCATCGATGCACAACCCGCAATTTATGCAGGGCAGGTGATCCTGCTGTTTTGCTGCAATTGCCTGCGTATGGAGTTCTACCATGTCGATGCAGTCAACCGGGCAGGGTTCAACACACAGGTCGCAGCCAGTGCACTCAGATTCGATCACCGTGTGCATGAATTTTGGTGCTCCAAGAATGGCATCTACCGGGCATGCCGGAATGCACAAGGCACACCCAATACACTCGGCCTCCCTGATTCTGGCGACCTTCGGGACTTCCTCCACGCCATGAGTCGCATCCAGCGGTAATTCTTCTAGATTCAGCAGGTTGGCCAGTTTTCGTATGGTGCCAGCGCCGCCCGGCGGGCACTTGTTAATGGCTTCGCCTTCGGCGATAGCTTGCGCATAGGGTTTGCAGCCGGGGTATCCGCAGTGTCCGCATTGTGTCTGCGGCAGCAGGTTATTGATTCGATTAACAATTGGATCAGATTCCAGCTGAAAACGTTTCGCGATGAATCCGAGCACTGACCCGATGCCCAGGCCAAGGCCGAGCAGCGTAAGTATTGGGTTTAACAATGCTGGCAGTGCTGTCATTGCACCATTCCGGTAAAGCCCATGAACGTCAGCGACATCAGGCCAGCGGTAATCATGGCGATGGCGGGACCTTGGAAAGGTTCCGGAATATCACACTGGTCAAGTTTTTCGCGCATGGCAGAGAACAGCACCAGTACAAGAGAAAACCCGACAGCGGCGCCCAGGCCATAAAACACCGACTCTATAAAGGTGTGTGATTGATTGATATTGAGCAGGGCAACACCGAGGACGGCGCAGTTAGACGTTATCAGGGGCAGAAATATGCCGAGGATCCGGTACAGGAAAGGCGACGTGAACTGCATGATCATTTCTGTAGCACTCACTACAGCGGCGATGACGACAATAAATGAAATGGTGCGCAGGTATTCGAGCCCCAAAGGCAGCAACAGGTAGTGATAAACAATATAGCTGCAGGCTGAAGCCAGGGTAAGCACAAAAATGGTGGCGGCCGACATGCCCACCGCGGTCTCCACCTTACCCGAAACACCCATGAAGGGGCATAGCCCTAGAAACTGGGTAAGGACAAAATTGTTTACCAGGATAGCGCCGACCAGGATAAGAAAAATATCGGTCATTGCCGTGGGCCTGTTACTTGCCTTCGATCAGTTCGATCATGTAGCCGTCGGGGTCTTTGACAAAAGCAATGACGGTCGTGGTGCCTTTCATCGGGCCTGCAGGGCGTACCACGTCTCCGCCTTTGGCGCTGATTTCATCGCAGGCCTTGTAGGCATCCTCGACACCAATGGCAATATGCCCGTAAGCGTTGCCAAGGTCATAGCTGTCTGTTTCCCAGTTGTGGGTGAGTTCGAGTACTGTGTTTTTTTCTTCGCTGCCATAGCCAAGAAAAGCCAGGGTGAATTTACCCTCGGGGAATTCCTTTTTTCTCAACAGTTCCATGCCAAAAATATTGGTGTAGAAATCTATGGATTTTTCCATATCGGTAACGCGCAGCATGGTGTGCAAAAGTCGCATGTGAATACTCCAGAGCCAGGTTAATTTTTACTAAAGGTGTAGTGGCGGAATTATCGCAATAATGAGAGACTCCTGCCATGCTCAATATTTGCAGTAAAAGCATTCAATTATGGCTAGTGCATGAAAAGGATATCTTAGACCAGCATCTGCTGGATCATTATCATGGATTGCTCGACGAAAGAGAGTTAAGGCGATATGACCGACTCAGGCTCGTGCGTGACAAGAAACAGTTTCTGATAACGCAGGTGCTGGCCCGGACAGTGCTGGCATCACTAATTGGGGAACATGATCCCGGTGCAATCCGGTTTGAACGTAATCCTTACGGGAAACCTTTTTTACCGAAGTCTAATCAACCCCGGTTTAATCTCACTAATTCCAATGGTCTGGTGGTACTGGCCGTAACTGCGGATGTCGAGGTCGGCATTGATGTTGAGTACACAATGCGTAAGGCAGCCTGCCTGCAGCTGGCAAGGCGTTATTTTGCCGAGGATGAGGCCGCTACTTTTGTGAAGCTTGAGGAGGCAGCCCTACGAGACAGGTTTTTTGATTACTGGACATTAAAGGAAGCCTGGCTGAAGGCATACGGCACTGGCCTCAGGACACCACTGAACCATTTCGGCTTTACCCTTTCAGAAAAGGTGGAGATCAGTTTTACCTCCAACTTGCGAGCATCGCCTGATGAATGGACTTTCTGGCAATTCGATATCCAGGAGGCTTTCAGGCTGTCAGTTTGCGTCAATGACAAACCTGATTCTGATTACACGATATCGGCAGTGGAAGGAATCCCGGGTCAGGGCTTCAGCCCCATAGAACTAGTGCAAAGGCGTCCCGCCTAGGTGACACGCGTACCCGGGGCTGCTCCCTCGTGGGGCTCAAGCAGAAATACCTTGCTGCCGTCACCGCTTGCCAGGATCATGCCGTCGGAAAGACCAAACTTCATCTTACGTGGCTTTAGGTTGGCAACCATAACGGTATGCATGCCGACCAGTTGCTCAGGATTGTACGCTGACTTGATGCCGGAAAAAACGGTGCGCTGAATATCGTTACCTTCATCATCTGGACCAAGGCTGAGTGTGAGTTTGAGTAACTTGTCTGCTCCCTCAACATGCTCAGCATTGATGATTTTCACGATTCTTAAATCAACTTTCGCAAAGTCAGGAAATTCAATTTCCGGGCTGACAGGATCTTTGCCTGTAGGGCTGTTGGATTCGGGTGCTGCCGGCGTTTCTGTTTCTGAAGTCATGAGACTTTCCTTGCTGGCCTCCACCATTTGCTCAACCTTGTCAGTTTCGACGCGTGTCATGAGAGGCTTGAATTTATCGATAGTATGATTGGTCAGTACCTGCTGTGCATCCTGCCAGCTCAGCGGTTCAATTTTCAGAAAGCTTTCCACTTTGCTGGCTAACTCGGGAAGAATAGGCTTCAGGTAAACCACCAGAACCCGGAATAGATTAATGCCAGTCGCACAGATGGACTGGACCTGGGGATCTTCAGGATTTTCCTTGGCGATTACCCAGGGCTCCTTATCAGCAATGTACTGGTTGGCCTTGTCGGCGAGCGACATTATGAGGCGAATGGCCTTGCTGAACTCTCTGGCTTCATAGAGTTCGGCAATTTCCTCGCCGGCATCGCTGAATTCCTTTAACAGCTCCGGGACCTCAAGGTTGTCACCGAGATTCCCGCCGAAATTTTTGCTGATAAAGCCAGCGCTGCGGCTAGCCAGGTTGACCACTTTGCCTACCATGTCCGAATTCACACGCTGAACAAAATCATCCAGGTTCAGGTCGAGATCTTCCGGCGTGTTGCCCAGCTTGGCGGCAAAATAGTAGCGCAAGTATTCAGGGTTCAAGTGCTGCAGGTAGGTTTCCGCCATGATGAAGGTACCCCGTGATTTGGACATCTTCTGACCATTCACGGTCAGGAAACCGTTCACACTGATCAGGTCCGGCTTTTTAAATCCAGCCGTTTCGAGCATGGCGGGCCAGAACAGGGCGTGGAAGTTTATAATATCCTTGCCGATGAAATGGTATAGCTCCGTTGGGGCATTGGCACTCCAGAAATCGTCAAAATTGAGCTCCCCATGTGTATCGCAGAGCTTTTTGAAACTGGCCATGTAGCCGATAGGTGCATCTAGCCAGACGTAAAAATATTTTTCGGGGGCGCCCGGAATTTCAAAACCAAAATAGGGCGCATCACGGCTGATATCCCATTCCTGCAAGCCGGCATCCAGCCATTCAGCAAGTTTATTGGCTACTTGCGGGACTAGGACACCGCTGCGTGTCCACTCTTTTAGCATGTCAGTGAATTCAGGCAGTTTAAAAAAGAAATGCGTGCTTTCCTTCTTGACGGGTGTGGCACCGGAAATGGTTGAGTAAGGGTTTTTCAGATCTGTGGCATCATAGGTGGAAGAACAGGATTCACAGTTGTCGCCATACTGGTCAGCGGCGCCGCATTTAGGACACTCGCCCTTGATAAAACGGTCGGCGAGAAACATCTCCTTTTCAGGATCATATAGCTGTGTGATCGAGCGTTCCGCAATCTTGTCGGCATCACGGAGGCGACTGTAGATCAGGTTGGCGAGCTCTCTGTTTTCGTCGGAGTGCGTGGTGTAGTAAATATCAAAGTCGACATGAAAACCGGCAAAGTCACGCCGGTGTTCTCCATTGACGCGGTTAATAAGCTCTTCCGGCGTGATGCCTTCCTTTTCTGCCCTGAGCATTATGGCGGTGCCGTGCGTGTCATCAGCGCAGACATAGGCCACCTCGTTTCCACGCATGCGCTGGAACCGGACCCAGATATCAGCCTGCACGTAACCCAGCAAGTGACCGACATGGATAGGACCATTCGCAAAGGGTAATGCGTTGGTAACCAGAATCTTACGATTGCTCATGTAGGCGAAAAATCTTTGAAATTGCGCTGATTAGAAGGCGCGAATGATACCCACTATGGATTTTAGTCACAACTACAGGTTGTAGTAGCTGCTGCTCTCATCCATACGTCGTCATAAGTTTTTTTGGAGCTAGATCCGTAATGAATGTCCTGATTCCAGCCCCAAAAATTCTTTTGCCTACCCTAGATTTCGTTCGCGACGCATGCTGGCTCTCTTTTTTAACGAAGAGATGCATGGCGTAGTAGCAAGTATTATTTGCCTCTGCTGATAACAAAGGTTTCGTCGTTAAACCAAAGACCGCCATGCTTGTTGAGAACCTTGGACGTTTTCTCCAGGTAGGTGCCGTCATGAATTACCTGCTCAACACGCTCATCCTCGATCTGGTTGACGTAAACGGCGGCATTCCAGGCGGCAAACAAGGTGGATGTGCCGATGTTTGCGCCTCCAATTTCAGAGGGCAATGCATGCATACGGTACTTGAACATGGCTCGGGCGTCGGACATTTCCTTGATATTGTAGTCGCGCGCTTCACGCCCCATTATTTTCTTCACTTCCTTGAGAATATGGTGGCGTGTGACAGGAAAGGGATTGTAGTCAGGCCAGTATTGGCGGATCAGTTCCTGGGCGGGGTCCTTCCCACAGGACTGAATGGCCAGCAGACGCCCGCCAGGGGCTAGCGCACGGGTCAGTGGCACCACGATTCTATCGGCCTTGAACTGGGCGGAGGTGGTGGAACGCCAGGGCTGTGAAGCCAGGATAAAGTCATATTCCCAGCTCTGAATGCCGGGACGTGGAATCACGTTGTCCAGGAGAATTTCATGGTCCTCGCGGTATATCACGAATACTGATGGACGCTTGAATACCGGGTTGCCGGAAATCTTGCTGGTTTGTGTTTCCCAGCCTTCGGCAAAAATGTCATGCATGCTTTCAAGCTGCTCACGGTAATTGTAGGCATGGGTGCCTTCGAGCTTGATTTCGCGCCAGTTCATGGCGTTTGCCGTCAGTACGTCCCTTGGCATCAGCTTTGGCGCCTCAGCGTAGTTCAGGTTGGTAAGCACAAGTATGGTTGAAGGATGCTCGCTGAAGCGGTCAATCATCTTGTCCAGGCCAATACGCACATCTTCCATGCTGATTTCTTTTGCTACGATGAAATGGGGGACCGTTGGGTGTTTGTGATGAAGGAAGCGCATGATATTGGACAATACGGTGGCATCACCCATGCCTGCATCGAACATGCGGAATGCTGGAGCTGTGGGCTGGATATACTGAAACTCTTTGACGATGCGCTGGGATATGGCTGACTTTTCATTACAGGTGTTAATGAAAGCCAGATAGTTTTGCCTGTTGTCGTAAAAACGAAACGGCCGTGAGTCCTTGTCTTCCTTCTTCTTGTTCTTTGGCTTTTTGGCTGGGGCTACTTTTACTTTTTTTGCAGCCGCCTTATTTGTCTTAGTAGTGGTTTTACTGCTCTTTGCTTTTGTCAGTGCCATTATTTTCCCCCCATTTTCAACTACTTCCAAAGAGTCAGTTGATAATTCGTTATGGTCATCCAGGTACTGCTCAATCCTGTTGATTGTTTTTAAAGTGATTCCTTTGCCGTCAATGAGCCGGTTCACCAGCTTGCCATCGTTGATCGCCCTCAGACCAAATGTAGATCGCGAGATCTTCTGCTTCCTACAAAACTGGTCGATATCCCCTAGCAGGTCGTCAATAGTAGACATAGCTCTTCTTTTATTGGCTGTGTTTATATGACAAGAGAATCAGTAAAACAAAAGGGAAATAGGGAGTCAATAAACGTTTTAGACAAATTTTATGATGTTCGGAGTTGGGATATTTCCCAACAAGGCGTTTGAGGCGCAGGAATTCAGGCATAAAAAAGCCGGCTCCCCAATGGTCGCCGGCTTTTAAAGCGTTGCGCTGCGAACTTAGAAGAGACCTTCGATCTGTCCTTCTTCGTTCACAGAAATGCCCTCGGCAGCAGGAACTTTTGGCAAGCCAGGCATGATCATGATATCGCCGCAAACGGCGACCACGAATTCAGCTCCTGCCGACAGACGTAGTTCGCGTATGCCCACTGTATGACCACTTGGCGCACCCATCAGGGCTGGGTCAGTGGAGAAACTGTACTGTGTCTTTGCCATGCAAACTGGAAAGTTAGGGTATAGCGACTGCAGGTGATCGAACTGTTTTCGGACCTTGTCGTCGGCCGTGATGTCGTCAGCACCATAAATCTCTCTGGCTATAGTGCGGGTCTTTTCCCACAGGCTCATATCGTCAGGATAAAGCGTTGTGAAATTACTGCTTTCGTTTTCAACAATGTCGACAATGGTATTGGCCAGATCAATAGTGCCTTCTCCGCCGTCAGACCAGTGAGTACATGCAATAACCTTGGCGCCAAGCTTTTCGCAAGCTGTGCGGATAAGTTCAATTTCAGCGTCCGTATCACCGGTGAAGCGGTTGATAGCGACAACAGCTGGGACACCATATTTACCAACGTTGCTGATATGGCGCTCCAGGTTGCACATTCCTTTAGCCAAGGCATCCAGGTTTTCACCGACAAGTTCGTTTTTAGCGACACCGCCGTGCATTTTCAGGGCGCGAACAGTAGCGACAATAGCGACGGCATCCGGGGCAAGACCAGTTTTACGACACTTGATGTCAAAGAATTTCTGTGCACCTAGGTCAGCACCAAAGCCGGCCTCTGTTACCACGTAGTCACCCAGTTTTAAAGCGGCATTCGTGGCCATGACTGAGTTACATCCATGAGCAATGTTTGCAAATGGACCACCGTGCACAATAGCAGGTGTGCCTTCCAGTGTCTGAACAAGGTTTGGCATCATGGCGTCCTTCAGCAGTGCTGTCATGGCACCATCGGCCTTGATGTCCTTGCAGGTTATTGGCTTAAGGTCGCGGGTTGTACCGACCACGATTTTACCAAGGCGTTCACGTAAATCTTCCAGGTCTGTCGCCAGACAGAAAATCGCCATGATCTCTGAG
Organism: Gammaproteobacteria bacterium; assembly: GCA_009922595.1. Lineage (GTDB taxonomy): Bacteria > Pseudomonadota > Gammaproteobacteria > Pseudomonadales > Pseudohongiellaceae > Eutrophocola. The sequence continues at coordinate 21,583 of RFVC01000013.1, forward strand.
GCTACAGTAATATCGAATCCTGTTTGACGTGGAAAGCCGTTGCCTGGTCCTCCCAGGGCCACGGCTATATCACGCAGAGCGCGGTCATTCATATCAACCACGCGGCGCCATGTGATGCGTCGGGCATCAATACCAAGTTCATTGGAGTGATGAATATGGTTGTCTAGCATAGCTGACAGCAGGTTATGTGCAGCACCTATGGCATGGAAGTCACCGGTGAAGTGCAGGTTGATGTCCTCCATAGGTACCACCTGGGCGTAACCACCACCAGCCGCACCACCTTTCATCCCGAAGCAGGGGCCGAGGCTGGGCTCCCGCAGTGCAATTGCGACCTTTTTTCCGATCTTGCTCAGCGCATCACCGAGTCCAACAGTGGTGGTGGTTTTACCTTCACCAGCGGGAGTCGGGGATATAGCGGTTACAAGAATCAGTTTGCCGTTTTCTTCATTGCTTTTTGAGCGAAGAAAGTTGTAATCGATCTTGGCTTTGTGAGGACCATACAGCAGGAGTGATTCGGCAGGTATACCAAGTTTAGAGCCGATTTCACCGATGGGCTTAGGTGTAGCTTGTTGTGCAATTTCAATATCTGAGGGCTGCGACATGAATGGATTTCCTTGGTTAAAATAATCTGGCGTAGCTCAAAAAAAACCAGCAAATACGGACTTTTGCTGGTTTCTATGGCGTTATCGGCGGGCGATTCTAGCACCTTTGGCTTGAGAATTTAACTGAATTACGGACCTGTCAGTGCAAATTTAGGAGGCGGCTGGGTAGCGCCTCTATGAAACTGTCATATTTATACCGCAATTCCTATCCTCAAGGTGTCGCGCAAGCCTTTATAATAATGGTTATGAATTTGATTTACCGACTATACAAGCAAATCCTGTGCCCGCTGCTGGCAGTGTTAGCTTCAGCATCTTATTCATGCGTTTCGGCCCAGGTTTTCAACTACGATGATTCATATCCCGGCGTGGACTACTCCTCGCGCCCACTGGAGGACCGCCTGACCAGGCTGATGGCACAGGTAGACGCCGGGGAAGTCACCCTTGAGCATGACGCCGAGGGCAGGGGCTACCTTGATGCATTGCTGAAGGCACTGGAGATAAATCCTACCTCACAGGTACTGGTATTTTCTAAAACGGCACTCAAGACCAGGTTCGTGACGGCCGCTACCCCAAGGGCGCTTTATTTCAATGATGACATTTACATAGGTTTCATTCAGAACAGCCGCTCGGTTGAGATTGCGGCGATGGATCCAGTAGTGGGGCCAGTGTTTTTTGATTTTTCCCAGCGCGCTGACCAGCCAATAGAATCAGAGCGGGAAATGAGCCGTTGTCTGCGTTGTCATGATACCTATTCAATGACAGGTGGTGGTGTACCGCGCTTTTTACTGAGTTCTGTACTTGCCAATCCTGAAGGTAATATCGTCACTCATGAGATTAGCATTATCACGGATACCAGCACGCCCCTGAACAGGCGCTGGGGTGGCATGTATGTTACTGGTACACATGGCAGCCAGGAGATTATGGGTAATTTTGTTATCGATGACGTGGCCAAGCTTACTAATATTGACCTTAAACCCAATGGCAACAAGGCAGACCTCTATGGGTACGTGGATACTTCTCCCTATATAAGCAGCGGTAGTGATATTGTCGCGCTGCTGGTCCTGGAGCATCAGGTGGAATTTCAGAATCGCCTGACCCGACTTAGCTTTGAATCTCGAACGCGCCTGCACAGCAATGGTAGCATTGCGGAGGAGGAGATGGCGAGCCTGACCCAGCCCTTGCTAGAGTCGATGTTTATGCTTAACGAAACACCGCTTACTGACACGGTATCCGGTGATCCGAGCTACCGGGACTATTTCCAAGCACTGGGCCCTTTTGCGGATGATGGGCGTTCCCTACGGGAGCTTGATCTGCAGGCGCGCACGTTTAAATACCCGGTAAGCTACCTGGTCTATTCTGACGCCTTCAATGCGCTGCCATCGGAGGTCAAGATCTACCTCTATGGCCGGATAAGGCAAATACTGGAAGGCAGCGATCAGGACCCTGCTTTCAGTAAGCTTGATAGAGAAAGCCTTGTCGCTGCCTCGGCAATCTTGCGTGACACCAAGCCTGAAATTTTTAACTGATACTGTTTATGATTGATAAACCTGTAATTTTCCTGTTGCCCGGCCTAATGTGTGACGAGGCTGTCTGGACACACCAGGCTGAGACACTTTCTGCAGTGGCGGATGTGAGAATACCGGTATTCAGGGGATTTGATTCGCTGGTGGGCATGGCTGAGTCCGTAATGGTTGAGGCGCCAGAGCGCTTCTCGGTCGCTGGCCACTCGATGGGTGGGCGCGTTGCCTGGGAGGTCATGGAGCTGGCAGCTGACCGTATCGACAAGTTTGCCATTCTGGACAGCGGAGTACATCCGGTCAAGGAAGGCGAAGCCGAGGTTCGGCAGGTATTAATCGACAAGGCCATCAGTGAGGGCCTGCAGGCTGTAGCGAATGAATGGATCCCCCCGATGATTCATCCTGACCGGAATGATGACAGTGCACTGGTTAAGGACATCACCGAAATGATCCTGCGTAACAGCATCGAGGACTTCCAGGGCCAGGTAAAAGCTCTTTTGAATAGAAAAGACCAGACACCCTATCTATCACGTATAAGTCACAAAGTACTCCTGCTGGCCGGTGAAAATGACAACTGGAGCCCGCCGCAGCAGCATGAATTTATGGCCGAGAGGCTTGCCAGTTCACAGCTCGAAATCGTGCCCGATGCTGGACATATGGTGATCATGGAAAAACCGGAGGAAGTTAGTAGAATCCTCCTCGACTGGTTTAGCGAATGATGAAAACTGAATTGATTAGCAAGCTGATTCTGGCAAGCATTTTTGTGCTTGGCAGTACTGGCGTTTTTGCCCAGGGTGTCTCGGAAGTCGCTATTGGTGAGCATGTGGATGCCCAGCTGGTGGCCGAAACAGAGCACGCCGTCCCGGGTGAATCCCTGTGGGTCGCGTTGCGGCTCGACCACATGGAACACTGGCATACCTACTGGAAAAACCCAGGTGATGCCGGCAAACCCACGGTTATTTCCTGGCAGCTCCCCGAGGGGGTTCAGGCGGGTGGAATTGTCTGGCCGCTGCCGAAGCGTTTTGACCTGCCCGCCGACCTGGTCGACTTTGGCTATACCGAAGAGGTATTTCTCCTTACCGAGCTGAGCATCCCTGCCTCATTTGCGGAAGAAACCCTCGCCATTGGTGCACAGGCCCAGTGGCTGGAGTGTGAAGAGATTTGTATTCCCGGTGGTGCGTCGGTTGAACTTGCTATTCCCGTTAACAGTCAGACGCCGCCGGCAATAGATAACCGCTGGGTGGACGGCTTTGCTTCTGTAAGGGAAACCCTGCCACGAGCTGACATCTCCCTGGATGCCATGTTCTACATGTCGGAGGATTCCATTAACCTGCTGGTCCAGGCAACAGAGTCCATATTTGAAAATGCCGCAGTCACTACCTTCATTTCGGACACCCACAGAATTCTCGATTACATCTCCGATCAGGAAATTACCACTCAGCTCTCCAGTTTGCAGTTAAGCCAGAGAGCGCACTCAAGGGCTCTGAGAGAGCCGCCGCAGAGACTGGGTGGACTGCTTATTGTTGAGGACGCCGATGGCGCGAAAGTTACCTACGAGGTTGAAGCTGAGCCGGGAGGGGTGACGCTGGCCGCGCTCGATGGTAGTGCGGTGACAGCGCCCGTTTCTGCTACCGACATAGGACTGCTGACGGTATTCCTCTTTGCCGTGGCCGGAGGTCTTATTCTTAATCTCATGCCCTGTGTATTTCCGGTGCTCGCACTGAAGGCAATGAGCCTGGCTAAAAATTCAGGCGCACCTGTTCTTGAGCAGCGTATGCACGGTCTTGCCTATGCGGCCGGCGTAATTCTTTCTTTTGTCATTCTTGCCGGCGTTCTGCTGTCACTGCAGGCCGGCGGGGCATTAATTGGCTGGGGCTTTCAGCTGCAGTCGCCTTGGTTCGTTGCATCCCTGGTGTTCTTATTTTTCTTGCTGGGCCTGGCGATGTCCGGCGTGATCGAAATTGGTACCGGTATCATGGGCGTCGGCTCCGAGCTTTCTGAAAAAGAAGGGTACACAGGCTCATTTTTTACCGGCGTGTTGGCCAGTGTAGTGGCCAGCCCGTGTACGGCACCTTTCATGGGGGCAGCACTGGGCTTTGCATTTACGCAGCCAATGCCCATAGCACTGACCGTTTTCGTGGCGCTTGGTTTAGGTATGGCGCTGCCTTTTCTGCTCATCTCATTTATACCGGCCCTGGCCAACAAGCTGCCAAGACCCGGCAGCTGGATGCTGACGTTTAGGCAGTTCCTGGCTTTCCCACTTTACGCAACAGCCGTCTGGCTGCTCTGGGTACTGGGTCGACAGACCAGCGTTGATGCCATGGCCATGGTCGTCCTCGGCTGTGTTTTTGTTGCCGCTGCGGCGTGTCTGTACCAGCGTCAGTCCGACTCAATCTGGCGCTACGTGGAAGTGGCGGCCGTGTTTGTCTGCATCATCGGTATCGCGACACTTTTATCCTCACCGATATTCCAGCCGCAGCAGGGGCCTTCAGTTCCAGTTGAAGGGGAAAATTTTGAAGCGTACAGCGATGCACGCCTGGCACAGCTCCGTGATAATGGTCAGCCGGTATTCGTCAATATGACTGCTTCCTGGTGCATCACCTGCCTGGTAAACGAGCGGGTTGCCCTAAGCTCCGATACGATCACCAAGGCCCTGGCGGACAACGGTGTGACCTACCTTAAGGGTGACTGGACCAACAACGATCCGGCTATCACTGAAGTTCTGAAACGCTATGAAACCAGTGGCGTCCCCCTGTATCTGATGTTCCCGGCAGATCCCTCACAGCCTGCCGAGGTCTTGCCGCAGATTCTCACCGAGAGTATCGTTCTAGACGCCCTGGAACGTATCTGATTCCCACTATTTTCATGACCTCTTGGCGCGCTTTTGTGGGGCGCCCAGTGGTGAATTTCCCGCTCCACTTCCCCGTTTACATTCTGTAAAATGGCGCCTTTTTTTACGCATCAACAGAGGTCACTATGCAAATACTGGACGGCAAAGCGACTGCCAAGGCATTAAAAGAAGACATCGCGGCCAAGGTAGCTGAAATCAAGGCGGCTGGCGGAAAGATTCCCCACCTGGCGGCAGTGCTGGTAGGTAACGACGGCGGTAGTAAAACCTATGTGAACAACAAGGTGCTGGCATGCGAAGAAGTGGGATTTGAATCCACTCTAATTGAACTGCCTGAGGAAACCTCAGAGGAAGAGCTGCTTGCCCTGGTTGATAAGCTGAACAACGATGACAACATCGACGGTTTTATTGTTCAGGTCCCTCTGCCTGATCAGATTGATGAAGATAAAGTGACTCTCGCCATTGATCCGAACAAGGATGTGGATGGGTTCCATCCCCAGAACCTTGGCCGCATGATGCTCGGCCTGCCCACCCATATCTCAGCTACGCCAAACGGCATCGTTGAGTTGTTGAAACGTAACAATATTGATACCAGCGGCAAGCATTGTGTTGTTGTCGGTCGCAGCAATATCGTGGGCACCCCGATGTCTGTCCTGATGTCCCGTAACGCCAATCCTGGCAACTGCACGGTTACTGTTGTTCACAGCCGCACCTCTAACATGCAGGAAATCTGCGCCAGTGCTGACATTCTTATCGTCGCTATAGGCAAGCCTGAATTTGTAACGGCCGACATGGTGAAGGACGGTGCCGTGGTGATCGATGTGGGCACAACACGTGTTCCTGATGACAGCCGCGAAAGAGGCTGGCGCCTGACGGGTGACGTTGATTTCGAAGGTGTGAAGGACAAGTGTAGCTGGATTACCCCGGTGCCGGGTGGCGTAGGTCCAATGACCATTGCTTCTCTCATGCAGAACACGCTCAACGCTATCGATATGAAATAACCTGGTGTCCTGCATATGTCTGATGCACTCACAGAGCTGAAACCCTATCTTGCCAGAGTAAGCGACGGCAAGGTACTTTCGTTTGAGGACGCGCGTTCAGCGTTCGAGTGTATTATGTCGGGCAGGGCAACACCGGCCCAGATCGCTGGATTCCTAACGGCCTTGCGCATGCGTGGTGAGCATGTTGATGAAATCAGCGGTGCCGTGGATGTCATTCGCTCCAAGGCATTCGCCATCCGTGCTCCCGAGGGGGCAATGGATATCGTGGGGACCGGCGGTGATGGCTCTGGTACCCTGAATATCTCCACGGCTACGGCCATTGTCACGGCTGCCTGCGGAATTCCGGTGGCCAAGCATGGCAACAGGGCGCTGTCCTCAAAATCTGGTGCCGCCGACGTGCTGACAGCCCTCGGCGTTAATCTCGATGCCGAGTTTTCTCTCATAGAAGAATCGATTCGCGAGGCCGGGATTGGCTTCATGATGGCGCCCAGGCACCACGCATCATTTAAGTATGTCGGCCCTGTGCGCGTGGAAATGGGCATACGGACTGTCTTCAATATTCTAGGACCCCTATGTAATCCTGCCGGCGTCAGGCGCTACCTGATCGGTGTCTTTTCTCAGGACTGGGTAAGGCCTATGGCTGAGGTCCTGAACAAACTGGGTTGTGAGCGGGCATGGGTGGTACATGGTGCCGACGGCCTAGATGAGCTGAGCACAACAGGGCCCAACTATATCTGTGAAGTCAGGGATGGGCAGGTTTCTGAATTCAAAATATCCCCAGAGGAGGCCGGGATCGCTTCAGCCAAACTTGAGGATCTCAAGGGAGGAGAGGGTGACTACAATGCTGAACGTCTTCGCGCCTTGCTTAATGGCCAGCGGGACGCCTACCGGGATATTGTATTATTCGGCGCCGGAGCGGCCCAGGTGATTGCCGGTAAGGTCGACAATATCACCGAAGGTGTGGCAAAGGCTGCCGAGGCCATAGACACAGGGGCAGCAAAGGACGCCCTTAAACAACTCGTTGCTGTAACCAACAAATAAAAAAACAGTAAAGCAAAAGTGTGTTGATATTGCGAGGTTTTTGGCCTAAGTCTCTGAATTTCTTTTATAAAATCCTTCATATATCCATATTTAAAATAGGTGAATAGCGTTAGAATGTTTGTCAGATCGCCTCTATTTTTTCGTAAATATGGAAAGATCATGGAATACAAAAAACGTGGTAAACGATGCCCTCTCGGTAGCGTTAAACAGATTATAAAAACGCAAACCCCACTTCCACTCAATCTAGGACCCTAGGCAGGGCAAATCTCGATGGCAACATTTTTTTACAATCGCAAACGTATTGCGCTGCTGCTTACTGCTGTTGTTGTGATAGTGGTAGGCCTCTGGTATCTGCGCTCAGGCAACGAAGAAGAGTCTCAGGTCCAGCCCCTCATAGCTATCGCCGAAGTCGGTAATATCGAAAACACCATAACGGCGGCCGGCAGTCTCCAGCCTTTTGAATTCGTAGACGTTGGCGCGCAGGTCAACGGAATCCTAGAAACCCTGCATGTTGAAATCGGCGATATCGTCAAGGAAGGCCAGTTACTGGCAGAAATCGATGCACGTATTCAACAGGCACGCGTTGATGCCAGCCGAGCTAGCATTGAAGCCTTGGAAGCACAGATCGAGGCCCGAAAGGCATCGCTGGACCTAGCCGAAGCCAACGCACAGCGCCAGGAAAGGCTTCGAGATGCCGATGCCACCAGCGAGCTTGATTACGACAATGCCATAACCAGCCTGGCCTCTGCGCGGGCCAGTCTTACGCAGCTAGAAAAACAGATTCAGCAAAGTCGGGCGAGTCTTGAAAGTGATGAAACCCAGTTGGAGTTTTCGCGAATTTATGCGCCTCGGGCAGGCACAGTAGTTTCCATTGAAATGAATGAAGGTCGCACCATCAATGCGAATCAGCAGGCACCGACCATTCTCAGGATTGCCGATTTGAACACCATGACCGTGGAAACCGAAATCTCAGAAGCGGATATTGGGCAGATAAAGCGCGGCATGCAGGTTTACTTCACTACCCTTGGCGGGGGTGAGCGGCGCTGGTACAGCGAACTCAGGCAGATTCTGCCGACGCCGGTTATCGAAAATAACGTGGTGCTTTATACCGGGCTTTTTGATGTAGATAACCGTGATTCCTCCTTGCTTTCAGATATGACTGCCCAGGTTTATTTTGTAACCTCCTCGGCCCAGAACGTCCTGACTGTTCCTGTTGGTGCGCTCACCTTTATTGATCAATCAGGCACTCCCATGGGGGCAGCTATGGCAGCACGGACGGCCGAAAGTGGTGAGGCGCCTAGTGGCTTTGGCGGTGCCGGAGGGTTTCCTGAAGGAATGTCCGATGAAATGCGTGAAAGAATCCGCGAACGCATGGCGTCAGGGCAGGGCTTTGGTGGGAGACCTGGCGCTTTTGGAGGCCAGGTCAACAACCAACAGCCACAGTCGCGCAGGCCTGCAGTTGTAACCCTGGTTAACGAAGATGGCTCGCAGGAAGAAAAAGAAGTGCTGGTGGGTATTACGAGCAGGATTTCTGCGGAAATCATTTCCGGTTTGAATGAGGGTGACAGGGTAGTAGCCGGCATTCTTCAAGGTGATATTCCCATACCCGGCAATACCGGGGACCAGCGCCGTCAAATGTTCCGGGCAATGCAGGGTTTTCGGTGAGCACCCAGGCCCTCAGTGCTGATCTGCCGCTTAATAGCGGTGATACTGAGTCAGATCACGCAGGTTCCAACGCTGGCGAAATCGCAATTCCTCTTATAGAGCTGCGGGATATCCACCGGGTATTCACTACCGATGGTGGTGTTGAGGTACACGCGCTTCGCGGGATTGACCTGAAAATCTATCCGGGGGAATTTCTGGCTATTGTCGGGCAGTCAGGCTCTGGAAAATCCACGCTGATGAATCTTCTTGGCTGCCTAGACAGACCCACCAGTGGCACTTACCTTTTTGCTGGCCGCGATATTAAAAGTTTTGATGCTGATGGCCTAGCCTGGCTGAGACGCGAAGCCTTTGGTTTCGTTTTCCAGAGTTACAACCTCTTATCTACGGCAACTGCGGAGGAGAACGTTGAAGTCCCGGCTATTTATGCAGGTCTTAGTCACAGGGAACGTCGGCATCGTGGTGAAGCGTTGCTCAGTTCGCTGGGTCTGGGTGATCGGCTGGATCACCGGCCCAGCCAGTTATCCGGTGGACAGCAACAGCGCGTTTCTATTGCTCGGGCCATGATGAATGGCGGAAAGGTAATCCTGGCAGATGAACCAACAGGCGCCCTGGACTCCCAGAGCGGTGTGGAGGTAATGGCTCTGTTGGAAGACCTGGCGAGGGAAGGGCATACAGTAATCTTGATTACCCATGACAAGGAAGTGGCCGAGCATGCTGACAGAGTTATCGAATTTAAGGATGGCGAAATTGTCAGCGATACCGGTCCGGCCAAGGGCGTGATAGATTCGAGCAATAACAAGAAACTTAGAGACCTGTTTCTCAGCCGTAAACTGGCATCTCCTCTTGCGGGCATTGGTGAGGCCATTCGCATGGCTCTGCGTTCACTTAAAGCCAACGTGTTCAGAACTATTCTTACCTTGCTAGGCATTGTGATAGGGGTGGCTTCGGTAGTCGCGATGCTGGCTATTGGTGAAGGTGCCCGCCAGGATATTGTTGATCAGATCAGTCAGATTGGCACTAACCGCCTGACCCTGCAGCCGGCCAGAGTGCCGGGTCAGCGGCGGAGCCTGCCATCGACGCTGACAATTGAGGATGCTGATGCCATTACGGAACAGCTGCCGAATGTTCTGGGTGCGATGCCAGAGCTTCAGGGCAATTACACCGTACGCTACCAGCGTCAGGATTACTCCACGCAGGTAACTGCCGTTACGGAAAACATGCCCGAGCTCAGCAACTGGGATTTATCGCGGGGCATCTTTTTTAACCGTGAAGACAGTGACCGGTACACGCCGGTTGCCGTGCTTGGCTCGACAGTAGCCAGTGAAATTTTCCCAGGGAATTCAGATCCGCTGGGCGAATATATTCTTATCAAGAACATACCGTTCCTGGTCATTGGTGTTCTTACCAGCAAGGGCGGTTCCTCGGGATTTAACGGGGGCGACCAGGACGATGCCGTATTCGTTCCTTTCAATACCGGTGCACTGCGCCTAATGGGGCAGACCAATGCGCGCAGCATTTCCGTTTACGTCGAAGATGTAGACGATATAGAAGCTACTGAGCAGAACCTGGTACAGTTCATGGTTGCCCGCCATGGCAGTGAAGATTTTCGTATTTTCAATGCGGCGCAGCTGATCGAAACTATTTCGGCCTCACAGGATACTTTTACCATCCTACTCGGATCAGTCGCAGCGATTTCCCTGCTAGTTGGCGGTATCGGCGTGATGAATATCATGCTTGTATCAGTCACTGAGAGAACCCGGGAAATAGGTATCCGTATGGCAACCGGAGCGAGGCAGACAGACATCATGTCGCAGTTTCTTTCTGAGGCAATTGTGGTATCCGGTGTTGGTGGTGTAATTGGTGTGCTTACCGGCGTCGCAGTCGGCTATATTCTTATTGCCTTTGAAGTGTCTATTCGCTTTACCTCACTGCCCATGATTCTTGCATTCTGTTGTGCCACGGCAACGGGGCTGGTTTTTGGTTTTGCTCCGGCAAGAAAAGCCGCGCAACTTGACCCTGTAGTTGCGCTGGCTAACGAGTAGAGGCAGCCATGAAACGTATTCCTCTGCTTGTCTTCGTACCCCTTTATCTTTCGGGTTGTGCCCTGACGGATCTTCCTGAGCTATCCTTTACTGATGTGCCGCAGATGTGGCAGGGACCTGTCATTGAGGAAGCCGAAGTCTGGCCTGAAACAGACTGGTGGAATGCTTTTAATGACGAGGAGCTTTCTGAACTGATTGCCACGGTGCAGGAAAACAATCTCGACCTTGAAATCAACCAGCGCAATCTTGAGTCGGCTCAGATTGCCCTGCGTGAAGCCGGTTTCAACCTTTTACCAATTCCCGTAGTCAGCCTGGGAACTGGAGCGAATTACATCGAAACAGATATTAATGGAGTTGAAACGTCTGGCAGTACCGATGTTCCATTTGAGCTCGGTGCCTCCTTTGCCTACAACGATATCCTGAGCAGACCGGCAAACTATGACCGTGCCGTGGCTGATTATGATTCACGCGTAGCCCAGGTCGCTGACGTTGCGTTAAACACACTTGGCACAGCCGCCTCCACGTATTTCCAGTTACTGCTGACTCGCGACAAGATAGAAGCCTCAAACCAGAACGTGGAGAATGCCGAGGCAATTTATCGTATAGCGCAGGCTAGGGTGGATGCCGGCGTTGCAGTCCCCATAGAGGCTCTGCAGCAGCAGATTGCCCTTGAGCGTGAGCGCAACAACCTGCGCGGCTTTATTCAGAGCGACCTGGCAACACGTGCATCTCTCGCCCTGCTGACCGGGCAGACTGTCCAGGGGTTCGATGTTACTGGTCAGACCCTGCAAGATATCGATGTGCCCTCAGTACAACCTGGGTTACCTTCCGAATTGCTGGTGCGACGTCCAGATCTTGTCCAGGCGGAGGCTGATCTTCGCAGCGCCCGGGCCAGTGTGGATATTGTGAAAACCGATTTATTTCCCCAGATTTCGCTTACCGGCGGCATCAATGCCTCCAGCGCCTCTCTGTCGGACCTGGTGAGTGATCCCGATACTTTCCTGACGATAAACGCCAACCTGATACAGACGCTGCTTGATAATGGTCAGCGTTTCAGAAACATCGATCAGGCGACACTGGCCATGGAAAACAGCCTTTATAGCTATCGCCGTTCTGTTATTGGTGCGTTCAACGAGGTGGAAGTGCTACTCAGTAATATCCAGCTGCTTGCTGCTCAGGGAATCGTGGCGTTCCAGAATCTTGAAGCGGCAGAAGAATCTTTCCGCATTGCGCAGGTCAGGTACCAGGAAGGGGTAGCGGATTTCCAGACGGTACTGACAGCACAAAACACGCTATTCTCTACTCGCAATAGCTACCTGGATAACAAGCTGTTGCAGCTAAATGCCATGGTGGGTTTATTCCAGGCGATGGGTGGCGGCTGGCAGGCTGGAGATATTTAAAAGTTTGATTGACTAAAGCAGAAACTCGTCACGAGTCCTGTGACTTGCCTTGAAGGCCCCGCCTAGTGCCGTTGTCTGGGTCGCTGATGCCGCGTCCATCACACCACGCGATTTAACACAGTAGTGCGTGGCTTCAATGCTGACAGCAACGTCTTCTGTCTCCAGCAGTGTCTGCAATGCCACGAGTATTTGCTGCGTCAGTCTTTCCTGTACCTGTGGGCGCTGGGCAAAAAAGCACACAATACGGTTTATCTTGGAGAGACCAATAATCTTGTCGCCGGGTATATAGGCGACTTTTGCTGACCCGTCAATGGTGACGAAATGATGCTCACATGTACTGGTCAGGCTTATGTCCTTAACCTTCACCATCTCATCAACTTGCATCTTGTTTTCGATTACGGTGATTTTGGGGAAGTGTCTATAGTCCAGGCCGGAAAATATCTCATGCACGTACATTTTAGCTATGCGGTGGGGCGTTTCCTGCAGGCTGTCGTCGGACAGGTCCAGTCCAAGCGTTTTCATGATCGTTGAGAAGGACGACTTGATCTTCTGATATTTCTCCTCGTCATTAATACTGTGAGGAATCATTGGCGTTTCCAGCCCGCGCGCTATCAAGGCATCTCGCACTAGCAGGGCTTCTACACTGAAGCTGGACTCAGTTGCGTGGTCGGTATTAGCCAGTATCTGGTTCATAACTACTCCTCACTTGTATTTGTATCGCACTATCATTGGTACGGCGTTGATGGTTTATCGGATTTATCCGGCCTTCAGATGCCGTCCTCCATCGAGCGATAGGCTGCGGCCCGTTATGTAACGGCTGTCCAGTAGCACATTTACCGCTTGTATTCCTTCTAAGGCTCCAGGACCGGGCGGCAGCAATGATTTGCGGGCCACTTTTTCCTTGTAGTGGTGATCATCAGTATCCCTATACATCAAGAGTGCAGGAGCAATGCTGTTCACCTTAACGTGAGGGGCAAGCTTTGCAGCAAAAGAAAGCGTGAGGTTGTGCAGCGCGGCTTTGCTGGCAGCATAGGCAATATGTTTGCTGCTGCCTCTTTCAACAACGTAATCAGTCAAGTGAATGATATCCGCCATGCCATATTCCTTAGCTCCCTTTAAAAGCTGTTCTTCTAAGCTAATATTTAGCAGGTAAGGGGCCTGGACATGAACGTTCCAGTTAATTGCCATGACGTCAACAGGATCATGCTCTACGCTTTCTGGCAGCCAGTCAGAGGCGTTGTGAACTATAGCCCGAAGTGAATCAAATTCAGCCTGCGCCTGGGAAACAAATGCCTGGGTGGTGTCCGCATTTTTGAAATCGGCTTTTAAACACCGAATGCCCGCATCACTCAAATCAACCAGGTTGTCGCGTTCACGACGGTAGGTAATGACAACCCGGTAGCCTGTATTAGCCAGTGCAAGAGCAAGTTCCCGACCGAAGCGCTGGGCGCCGCCGGTGATGAGTATGGTGCCGGGCATTATTGACGATGTGCAGAGAGGGTTACGGAGACAGAATCTGCAAAACGCAGCGCATGCGGTTTGTCCACCATGACTTTTGCGCGTGTTGCCATGTCATTGTCCATGAGGAACTGCAGAAGGTCTTCGGCCAGTTTTTCGAGCAGGCGAAAACGGCCTTCCTCTACATGACGAATAATCTGCTTGGTAATGGTTTTGTAATTCAATGCAGTGGTTTCATCATCCGTGCTGCAAGCCTGGTCAGCCCTGTACGCCAGTTCACAATTGATAACTACGTCCTGCTGTTTGCTGAGCTCCTCTGGATTAAAACCAATATAGGTGCGCAGGCGAAGGTCGGTGATATTGATCACCGCGTCGTCTCGCTTCCAACTGCTCTGATCTGAAGAACTTCTTGGTGTTTTTAATGAATGTACATTTGCCATTTTTGACTCCTTGTTTATTCTCATGTACGAATAATTTCTCGCTTCAGACCTCAATTACCGATCTGTCCCTGAGATGGCTTCGTAACAGAGCATTTTAATTCAGGAAGTTGTTCATGCCGGAAGGTCCGGAAATACGCCTGGCGGCTGATAAGATCGAAGGAGCACTTAAGGGCCGGAAGTTGTCAGAGGTGTTCTTTGCCTTTGAGCATCTCAAGCCTTTTTCAGAGTCGCTGGTTGGCTCAACAGTCATTGGCCTGGAAACCAGGGGAAAGGCACTGCTTACACATACGGACCAGGGGCTGAGTATTTACTCTCATAACCAGCTTTACGGGCGCTGGATGGTCAGGAAAGCAGGCCAGGTACCAGCGACCAACCGGCAGCTTCGTCTTGCCCTGCATAACAGTCAGCAATCAGCGTTTCTTTTCAGTGCATCAGACATCGAGGTGCTGGAAACAGCTGACCTTTTACTTCATCCGTTTCTGGCCAGGCTGGGCCCCGATATCCTCTCTGCCCCGAAGTCTGAAATTGAAATGCAGGTGCAGGATGACAGATTTGCACGAAGACGCCTGGGGAATTTATTACTGGACCAGGGTTTTCTAGCGGGAATGGGCAATTATCTTCGCAGCGAGGCGCTTTTCTTTTCCCGCATAGACCCTTCAGCGCGGCCAGCTGACTGTAGCATTGATGAGCTGAAGCACCTTGCTACTATAATTTGCTCACTGGCCAGGCAGTCCTATCAGCATGGTGGAATCACCAATGATCTTGCCCTTGCTGCAGAGCTAAAAAGCCAGGGACAAAAAAAACAGGAATACCGGCACTGGGTTTTTGCGCGTGAAGGCAAGGCGTGTCACAGGTGTGGTGATAAAATCAGAAAAATTTCAGTATCCACCCGCAGGCTTTATTTCTGCCCTTCTTGCCAGAAGGTAAAAACTACTAAGCGAAAGACAAAGGCTTAAAACTCGGTAATTTCCAGTTCTTCACCTTCCAGCACCACCCTGGCCAGGGCATCACCTCGCATTAAAAGTTCGCCCCTGTGCCGGTCAGTACCGGATGCACAAAAATCAAAAATATATTTACGGCAAAAATATTTCTTGTTGTTAGCTAGAGTGGCGAAAATAAAGGACTGGAACACCAGTGTTTCATCAAGCAGCTGGATATTCCTTTTCTCACAATAACGGCGGACGGACTGTAGGGCGAAGGTATGGTTATCCCGCGATTTCCACCAGTAAATGATGCCCAGAACAATGATAAAGAAGACGATCAATTCATAGATTGAGTACATGGCAAAATTATACCGCCTGGAGATTGTAGAATCCCCACATATCAGGGTTTTGCTGCCTTGACAGGGTGGTAGCATCACCGCATCATGCGCGCTGGATTTTGCCATGAAACATCATGAAAATTCTCTATCTGACAGTAGAAGCGCCGCTTGATCCTGCAGCAGTTGCAACGGGTAACCAGGTGCGTGCGCAGGGTCTGACAGAAGCCCTTGAACAGGCCGGTCACGCGGTAATAGGGGTCAGGCCGCATGATGCTGAAAGCACCGAGCCGCCCACTACCTCTGTCTACAGAACGAGGGACGAACTTGCAGCGTTGATCAATAAACACGAGCCCGGAGCCATAGTGGTTGGCTACTGGTCCTTGCTGTCGCATCTTCCTTCAACTAGCGCGCCGGTAATCTTGGATTACACGGCACCACGAATCCTGGAGCTAATGTTTCAGGAGTCAAGAGAAATCGCTGAACGTACAGCTGAGCTTATTGCTGCGCTGAGAAGGGCAGACCATTTTCTGGTAGGAAACCAGCGCCAGGCTGACCTGCTGCTGAGTCAACTGCTACAGGCGGGATTTGACTGCAGAACCCATGTACCAATTTCCATCGTGCCCATTTCGGCAAGGCATCTTTCAGAACAGTCGAGTCGCAGCGCCACATCAGTGACGGTAGCCAATGCCGGAATGGACTGGCCCTGGCGTAATGCACAAGCCTACCGCCACATTATCGAATCCGTCGCGCAGAAAAACAGTGCCCTTTTTTTCAGGGAGTTCACAGGCAACTATCCTGGCAAGCTTCCTGATTCTGAAAATACCCTGCTAAGTTACGGTAATCTGAAAGGCGCTTTAAAAGAATGTGACATTGGACTTGAGCTTGGTGAGCAAAACACGGAAAGGGAGTTTAGTCATTCTTTTCGGTCTATTGAATATCTTGAATGCGGCTTGCCGATCATCATCAACAGCTGGATACCCCTGGCATCCGACATTGCCAAATTCAATGCTGGTTGGGTCATTGATTCTCCGACAGAACTGGAAAAGGTCTTAAATGAAGTCCTGGCTGATCCATCTGCACTCGACGGCAAGAGGGAAGGAGTTACTAAACTGGTCAGTACAGCATTGAATTATCGGTGCACTAGCAAACCACTGCTTGAATATCTTGAAAATCCTCAGCGGCCAAACAGAATAGCAGTGCAAACGACTGGTGTAACCTCCAGCGAGGCGCCAGCCCTGAAAGAATTCCAGGAACAGCCCTCATCGGCTAAGACCTCTACACTGAAGGTTTTCCTGGGTGCTGTGTTCAAAAGCCTGTTCTTTAAGCGCAGGCCTGAGTCCACACCGGACATACTCATGGTTACCCGTTCAGATCTATTTCCTGCTGATCATGGGGCGGCGGTGAAAATCATCAGGACTGCCGAAGCGCTCTCACGCCAGGGTAGGGACGTCTGGCTTACGACCGACAACCGACGCGAGTACTACCAGTTCCTTGATGGCCAAATGATTACCCATCGTTTTCCGCTGCTGGTGCGTTTTTTCTGTCTGCCACGCGTGCTTGCCTTTGCAAGACTGCTGCTGAAAGGCTATCCCGTCAGCAACCATTTTCTTTACCTGCCCGTTACGGATACCAGTTATATCGTGCGCACTGTTTGGCTTGCCGGAAAAAAACCTGTAGGTGCCTACCAGGCTGAATTTCCAGCCTATGTCAGGCCCTGCCGTTTTGCCCGCTCATTGTTTGGCGGTAAGGTGCTGCTTGTTCAACACAACGTGGAGTATGAGCGCATCAAGAATCAGGTTCGTGATCTCACGGAGAAGAATTACAGCACCCTGAAAAACCTGGAGGTGGCCATGTGCCACCTGGCCGACAATATCGTAGCTGTTTCCGACAACGACAGAAATAAAATGATTGAAGACGGCATTCCTGCGGAAAAAATTCACACCATTCCCCACGGTGTTGATCTACATGCTTTCCGTAGCACGGAGCCTCTGAATATCCATGCTCGTTACGGTTTGCCTGCCGGCGATAAGGTGCTGGTTTATCACGGAACCTACAGCTACCCGCCCAACCTAGAATCCATGGAAGTCATTGCCAGGGAGATACTGCCGCGACTACAGGATCGGGGACTAAAAATTTCAGTGCTGGCCATTGGCAGTAAGCCGCCTGACTTTCCTCTTCATGCCAAGATTCATTTTGTCGGCAGTGTCGATAACCTCGCCGAGGTGATTCCGTCCGCGGACCTGGCGGTTGTCCCGCTCCAGGATGGCGGAGGTACCCGCATGAAGATTCTCGACTATTTTGCAGCAGGCGTTCCTGTTATTAGCACCGAGAAGGGGATAGAGGGTATTCCTGTAACTAACGGCAGGGAGGCAATAATCGAAGATGACATGAATTCCATTTGCGACGCCATTGAAAGCTTACTGCAGAATAATGAGAAGGCAGAGGAGATTAGACAGGCAGCGAATAATTTCGTGAATGAGCTTGGGTGGGACGCAGTCGTCAGGCGTTACTTGCCGTTGCTTCAGTAGAACTGCTAAGGATATTCATGTTTTGAAGCCGTTCAGGTAAATACAGTATTGACTCGAGATCGTGGGGCTTTTTTTCAAGTAGGATGCTATCGGCATACTTGCCAGAATTTTGCTTTCCTCTACCGAGGAAAGATCATTACTAGCTAGTCTCGCTCGAGCTATCCAATAGCACCTTATGCACATCGATGATTCCCGTTGATGTTAGAAATGGCATTGCTATACTGACTTTTTAATTACGCTATTTGTCATGCCTTCAAATGAAAACACAGGTTGCCATCATTGGCGCTGGCCCTTCAGGACTGCTGCTCGGCCAACTGCTACATAACGCCGGTATCGGCAACATTATTCTTGAACGTGCCACCCCAGATTATGTCCTTGGCCGTATCCGTGCCGGCGTTCTCGAGGAGGGTCTTGTTAGCCTAGTTAGGGAAGCCGGTGTTGCTGATCGGATGGACAGGGAAGGACTGCCGCATAGCGGCACACAGATTGCGTTTAATAACGAATTGCGTCGTATCGACTTTCATAAGTACGCCGAGGGTAAGCAGGTCGTCGTTTACGGACAGACAGAAATCACGGCCGATCTTATGGAGGCCAGAGAGGCCAGCGGCGCGCCCGCCATTTATGAAGTGGTCAACGTCGAAATCCATGGGGTCACCGGCGATTCTCCCTACGTCCTTTTTGAGAAAGATGGTGAGCAGCAGCGTATAGATTGCGATTACGTGGCAGGCTGCGATGGCTTTCACGGGGTCAGCAGAAAAACCATTCCCGACGATCTGCGCAAGGAATATGAGAAGGTGTATCCTTTTGGCTGGCTGGGAATCCTTTCAGACACACCACCAATCGATGAAGAATTAATTTATGGCTTGAGCGACAGGGGCTTTTACCTTTGTAGCATGCGTTCCCATACCCGTAGCCGCTACTATGTTGACGTGAGCCTCGATGAGCAGGTGGAGGACTGGTCTGATGACCGATTCTGGGATGAACTGTCCCAACGCCTGCCGGAAGATATTCGCGGCAACCTGGTGACAGGACCCTCAATAGAAAAGAGCATCGCCCCTTTACGCAGTTTTGTCTGCGAACCCATGCAGCATGGTCGCCTGTTTCTGGTGGGCGATGCTGCTCATATCGTGCCTCCTACTGGCGCCAAGGGCCTTAACCTGGCCAGTGGCGATGTCAACTACCTTTACCGGATTCTGCTCAAGGTGTACAAAGAAAATCGGCTCGAGGCCACGAAGCAATACTCCGAATTATGCCTGCGTCGGATCTGGCACGCCGAGCGTTTTTCCTGGTGGATGACCAGTATGCTGCATAACCTTGGTGACGAAATAGATCGTAAAATCATGGCATCACAGCTGGACTACTACACCAGCACTGAAGAGGGCATGCGCGTGATTGCCGAGCAGTACGTTGGTCTGCCTTACGAAGAGGTGGTGTAGGTAGGTATCAGCTGATTGGTACAGCTTGCTTTACGAAGTAGCGCAGCGTTACGCGGTCAGCCACTGAATTTCCCTTGCTATCCAGGCGCGGACGGAAAGGGGAATTTCTCAGGAAGCGTCGCAAACGGCTTTCTATGCCGAGAGTGATCTCGCCCTTTTTATCCAAGATTTCAAATCGTTTAGCCCTGCCGTATTTCGAAATAGTGAAGGCTATATCTATGTGGCCAATTAGGGGCAGGTCTGCGTCCTCGGCAATGCCAAACTTTTCCCGGCTGTTGGGTTTTGCAGTGAAGCGGGGTAGATGTATCGGCATGACCGGCCTGAAAAAGTTATCGAGTTCGGCCTGTTCAACATCAAATTCCTGCATCAGTTGCCAAGCTTCGGCGTATTTTCTTCTTGCACTGTAGCCTCGGTTAAACAGGACATTCCAGTCGCCGTACTCCATCAGCACATCGGCCAATTCAAAGGCTTCTGTATCAGGGCTATTCCCGATGTAAATCATCAGGCGCTCAAAGACATTCTTGCCTTCCTTGTAGCCTAGTGTATATCGGCGGACAGTGGATTGGCCAATCAGTGAGCCCGTTGTCTTGCGAGTTTCACTAAGGTAATAGTTTGGATCCTCCAGGATTGATGACCTGAATGTCTGCAGGAATAGCGTTTCCAGAAATTTAAATTCAAGATCCCATAACAATGGATCGAAGAATTCGCGGTTATCGATCATGGTGGCGATTGCCTGGTAATAATTTTGCTGTGCGACGTAAAGGCTACTGAACGCTATCGCTTTCGGATGACTGCGACGGGACCGTTCGAACATATTGCCACCGAATCCAATATTGCTGCTGCCGAACGAAATTATCGGCTGCACGGGCGCAGACAAAATCCTGTTGTAGCTGGCCATATTGCTCTCTGCCATCGAGACCAGCCCAGGCAAAGCCCCCATGCTGCTGACACCAAACACCTGTTCCCGGTTAAACAGCAGGTAGGCCTGTTTCTGGTTGGCAGTAGCATAATCTTCAAGAGCCAGGTGACTCTCTATGGATTTTTCAATACTGATAAACTGATCGGGGTTGCTGAGCCCTTCGTTAATACGGCTGACAAACTCCGCCCGTCCAAAAATTTCAATGGCCTCTTCGTGTTCGCCAATCAACTGGTACTGGCTACCCAGGTCAATCAATGTTTGGAAAAGTTCAGGGGAGAAGGGCCCATTTTCAACTATCAAGGCATCTAACTGGGACTGGTAACTGAGAATATTGTCACGTATTTGTTCTCTGCTGGTTTTTTCACTACCTTGAGTTGAGGCAATAAGCGCTGCTGCATTTCCTAGGTCGCTTAAGAAGAGATAATCATTATCGCTTAACTTAATTTCATCCCCGGAAGCGGTTATAGGAACAGCTTCAAATATCAGGTTGTCGAGTTGACTGGCATTCTGGGCAAGGATGACAGGAGAGCTGAATAAGCAGCATAGCAATATTGCAATGATGCTAGCTCCAGGAAAGTGCTCGGCGCTTAAACAGCAGGTAAGATGTTTAGTGTTGTTGGTGAGTTGAGTCATCTTTGCAGAGTTTATTTCGGTTACTGGTTGAAATATCCGGCATTAGTGGAAAATACCAGCCCTGGTGAAATTCCATTCAAGAATAAAATACGAATTTTACGCGTTCAACCTTAGAGGGGGTTGTAACAGCTAATCTCTATGGGCTGCACAGCTAAGAAAAGCTGATACTGCGATAGTTCAGTGTGACTGCCTACGATGCTCCATCAGCAGGTCTGCACCAAAGTCGCCTTCTTTGCTACGCCACACAGTATGTACGTGGTTGCCATTACCCTGGACTAGATCATACTCAAAAAAGAAATCAGGCCCGTCGAGGCGCCAGTAATGGGCCTGACCGGCTTCAGGACTGCCCATCCAAGTAAAAGATAGAGCGTTTACATCCACCTGGGCTAGGTAAGCCCTGGAAATCTCGGGTCGGTAAACCGTAATGACTTCATCGAGTATTTTTTGCGCTAGTATTTTTTGCTGAGGGGTAAGAGACGCTATGGCAATACCGGTATCCAGTGACTTCCAGTTGTTCCAGTTTTCCCTTGGCTTGTTTAGAGTTCCTGATTCTATATCGAAAGGCGGATTACCCTCGGCAACAGCGATGATTTTCTGTTCTTCAGTTAACGCATGAAGAAGCGCATATCCTGCACTATGGACATAGTCCTGGCTGCGGAAGCCGGCCATTGTCCCGGTTCGAATCTGGGCGGGTGAGGCTCCAAAGAAAGTTGGTGTTACACTGATTTCCCCACTGGCGACAGCAAAATTGAGAGAAAGATGGTGGCCTTCGAAACGCCATGCCCACTTACCATCCATCGATGGAGTGCCAAATATCGCTAGGGTGTAATTTTCGGGGCCTCGCGGAAAGCCAATCACCTCGTTGTCAGAAAGGATTTTTTCAAGCTGCATCACCTGGATAGTAGTCAGGTAACCCTTGGCGCTTAATGCCGTGTTGAGTAACCGGTGCGTAAGAATTTTCTGTTGGGCTGACATGTACTCCAGTGGCAGCCCCTTGCGCAGGTAAGGCCAGTACACATAGTTGGTTCTGGCCTTGTCATCCAACGCCAGGTGAAGCAGTTCCTGCCGGTTGTAACCCACGGCTTCCTCTATTCCGCCTGGCCCCTCGGAGACGGTTTCAAGAATGGCCAGTGCCGCAGAGGTCATTTCCTCAGTGACAGTAATAAGATCTCTTTCATTTTCAGAATCGAAAGCATGATCAGCAAACACAGCCCTAAGTGAAAAAAAGAAAGTAGTGATTAGTAGTAGAAAGAGTTTGCGCTGCACCCTGGCGGTTATATTCATTCGGCAATGGGCCTCGTTACTTAATCGAGCGGGCAATATCGATAAATATCTGTGCCAGCTCGCCATTATTTTTCTCGGCCATCATAAAATGACCATTGCCTGTAAAACCAATATCAGGCAGGTAGGTGTATGTCACTTCCACACCTGCTTGTGTAAAGACTTTTACCGCGCAGGGAAGTCCGGCAATAAGTCCCAGCTCTGAGCCGACAAGGTGGACCGGGATGGACGAATAATTTGCTAGTTGGCTCGCCGCGTTTTCAGGCTGCATTTCGCAGCCCTCAGCATCTTCGACAGGCGTAAAATCTTCCGCTAGCTCCGGTTCGAAGGTAAGTCCGTGGCGAATTTCATGCACCATGTTGCTGGCGCCTGGCTCAAAGGCAATGATGCCCGCTACCCTCTCACTATTCATGTCAGCAGCTAGCCAGCCGCTGGCACCACCGGCGGAGTGTGTTAGTAGGATAGCCGGGCCGATCTCTTCTAGTAGTTCGCTAATCGCAGATGCAGCAATGGCATCACCGGCATAGGGACCGGGAGGTGAGCTGGAAAGCCACATCAGGATACTGGGGTCAGTAGGATCCTGTGAATCACCCGGCCAGTGATTGGAACGGGCCAAGAAGTTAATAATGCTAGAGTTCGCGCTCTCTGAAAGCTCACCATACCTGACATTGGTAGGAGAGCGACCATAACCCGGGCGATCCACCCAGTAAACGTCAAAGCCTGCTGCCAGGAAATAATCTCTCCAGCCGTCCCGGCCGTCCGGTGTGCTGAACCAGTCGGTGGACTGCCCGCCACCGCCATGTATCAGTACCAGGGGATACGGATGCTGTTTCTCTGCGGGCAGCTGATAGCCAACAAACATCTGGTTATAGACCTGCACCGATCCGTTATCCGCCGCATCTGAGCTTATCCCACCGACATAGAAATGGCCCTGGTCCCTGAGCGAAATAATGCCTGCCTCGCCACCAGCGAGCGCCACCGAACACCAACCAGCTAACAGCGTTAACGATGTGAATAGACAGCTCCTGATATGGGGTAATTTTATGCTGTAGAACATATCC
This sequence comes from Gammaproteobacteria bacterium, assembly GCA_009922595.1. Taxonomy (GTDB): domain Bacteria; phylum Pseudomonadota; class Gammaproteobacteria; order Pseudomonadales; family Pseudohongiellaceae; genus Eutrophocola. The sequence goes on from RFVC01000013.1 coordinate 44,716, forward strand.
TGCTCCGGTAAAAAGAGGGAGATAAAGTTTACTATGAAGGGTTGAAAAAATTACAGTTTGAAAAGGGCAGGAAATATGGTTTTAAACACGCAAAGGTGACGTGGACATTAGACTAGCCGCTGTCTATGATCCTATATTGTCGGTATAGGGCGAAGAAAATAAGCTGGTAATATCGTGCGTTACTACGCGCTGCTGTAATTGAATTAAAGGGGGGATTCATGAAACTAATAAGACTAATAACAATATTTGCTTTCACTAGCGTGTTGTCTGCTCAGGCCTCGGCGCAGATAGGTTGCGATAGGGGTTGCCTTGAGGGACATATCAGCACCTACATTGATGCGCTAATTTTGAATAATCCGACAGCGGTGCCGCTTGCAAGCAATGCCAAAATTTCCGACAACAACAGGCTGGTTAGATTAGATGAGGCTTTCTGGGATGAGGCCGAGGAAACGGTATACCGATGGGACATAGCAAACCCAAGACTAGGGGATGCTGCGACTGAAGCGGTAATACGCAACAGCAATGGCAGCTTCACGGTGATCGCCATTCGCTTGAAGGTAATCAACAATGCCATCACCGAAGTGGAGGTGGTGCGCGCTGATGAAGGTGATGCTGACAGGCTTTGGGGGCCGGAACGTCTTGTTGATTATCCCTTGTCACGCAACCTGACTAACTCCATTCGAATCGCAGATCGTGATTCCTATTATCGCCTCATTGCGGCGGCAGAGAGTTACTGGCGCGCATTCCAGACCAACGGTACCGAGGAATACCATCCCGCAGACCTGCTTTACGACACGCTTCGCTTTGAGAACGGTCTTCAAACAACAGGCCTGTTTCCGGATGGGGGTTTTCGCTCTGCGCCTGACGGGTTCGATACGGGTCGCTTTATAGGTCGCAACCTTTGGGACCGACGTTATCCGGTTGTCGATGAAGAGCGAGGAATTGTGCTTTCCATGGTAAGGTTTGGACTCAAAAACGGCATGGAAAGCCAGAGTGTGGCCACTTCCAACGATAGACTGGTTGCTGAATTTTTCCAGGTCAAGAATGGCATGATCCAGGAAGTACACGCCGTGCTCTATAACCTGCCGGATGACGTTCCTGGCGTCTGGGAAGCCGACTACGGCCCAGGCGTTGGTGGCTGGTAAGGATTTCTGATCTAAGGAGAAACCATGGCAGGTTCCGCTAACTGGATAGCATGGTTCCTTGCAGCTTATTTTACTTTTGTTGCTGGCTTCTACGCGTGCCGTCTTCTCTTTGATAAATCCAGGAATCGGCTTTTGCACCACGGTGACGTTGGCAGTAGGCACTGGTGGGGCCACCTCAGTTTCAGAATATTCCGCATATTGATCTGGGGTATTTGCGTTACCAGGGCTTTTCGACCCGCTATAGATACTTATATCGTTGTGTTTTCGGGATTAATTGCACCCTGGTTACAGGTGACAGGTGCTGTGTTGCTTGTCCTGGGCTTTTTGACGGCAGTTGTTGGTCACAATAACCTCGGTGAGGCCTGGCGATCGGGAATTGATCCGCGGGGGCCGGCGAAGCTGGTAACCAACAGGTTGTATGCCTGGTCCAGAAACCCAATGTACCTGGGTGTCTTAACGGCTCAAATCGGTTTTTTCCTGGCCCTTCCGAGTCTATTTACCCTGGTTTGCCTGGTGGCTGGATTAATGTCCGTTTTCAGCCAGGTAAGACTGGAGGAAACGCATTTAAAAGGCAAATTTCCCTCAGATTACGCAAATTACAGCGCCAATGTCTCCCGCTGGCTCCAGATAAAAGCTTGCAAATCAGTCACTTAAAATTATTTTCCTAAACCTTAAACTATTTAAGGTTTATCTGATCTACCCCCTAAAGCGGTCCGTACCTGATCACAGCTGATGTTTATAAACTGGTTCTATTACCCGCTGAGATGAATGTTTACCTAACATTCCGCGTGAACCGGGTTTTAAAAAATAAATAAGACCGGTAAGAGGGGGGAGTGTTATGTCACCGATTTCACTGAATGCCATTAATCTGCTTGATGAAGCTATCCTGGACTTAGATGCACGCATCATCATAAAAGCTGGCCCCAAACTGTGGAGTGCATTGAAACAAACGGGGCGCGCTTATCCTTGCAATGAACGTATTGCGATTTTAAATCTAGACGAAAAATTCAACGTCATCCTTGATGGTTTCCAGGATGCTTGGGGCTTCAGTGTGCATCAGATAGGAGAAAATCTCTTCAACTCTAAGTCTTGAGTAATTCCCTGCGGTTTCGTATAAATTGCCACTTATTTCAACAAGGCTATTTGAATGAAACCTTTTTCATCCCTGATTTTTTTAATGCTGCTACTGCTGGCCGGTACGGCCCAGTCACATCACTCATTTACCCTGAATTTTGACATGTCCCGGCAGATTGAACTGCGGGGGACTGTGGTGGATTTCAAGCTGCGTAGCCCACATTCCTCGATGGTTATTGACGGCCAGGTTTTCGAGGATGATCAACCAGTCGGTGAAATCGAACGCTGGGAGATTGAGTCTTCTGCTGCAGGCGGGCTCAGGGCAATGGAAATCCAGTCTGATACCTTCCAGGCAGGAGATTCGATCACACTGATTGCGAATCCCAACAGGGAAGCCGCCTTCAGGTTCGTGAATTCTTCAACCTTTATCACCAACGGCCAGACTTATAGCCGAGCTAATATTAGACCGCCGGAGCGTGTGAGTGGCGATGAACTTACTGGCATTGAAGGCCTACAACGCCTGGAGGGACGGTGGAGTTCTCCAGGGGGGTTTGGGCAGGGCACGCCACTGCCGTTGAATGACAGGGGGCGGGCACTGGCAGACGCCTTTGATTCGAAACTCTCTCCTGCCAATACCTGTGAGCCAATGAATTTTCCGGACATGTTCAATGCGCCGTACCTCTTTGATCTGCGCATAGAGGACAATACCGCCGTTCTGTATAACGTGCCATGGGAGGTGGAGCGCCGCATTCCTCTAAACGGACAGCCAACCAGGCCCCGGCTTGATGGGCTCTTTGGCGTGGTCATGGGCAGGATAGAGGGCAGCAGTATTGTGCTTGAAAGCGGCGGCTATATTCCTTCCCGCTGGGGGCTTGGTTCCGCCACGCAGAAACTCGGTGGGGGTGTGGATATCCCGTCCAGTGCACGCAAACGCTTGTTTGAAAAGTTTTCAGTCAGCGACGACGGTCAGATGCTGATCTATGAATATACGGTGTCCGATGCGGCCTACCTGGCCGAGCCTTATAGCGGTAGCAACGAGCTTTCGCGCGTGGCGAATAGCATGCCGCTTTACGACTACGACTGCGAGGTAGAAGCGGCTTCCATGTTCTCACGCAGTGTCGATGACCCCGCGCTGGAGATCGGTGATTAAGCAACATCACCGCGCAAGGAAGGACAAACTTTTTTTAAATCAGGACGGCACCCGTTTCTTTTACTATAATAGTCGGATCCGTGAACCGCTGATGCGGTTTTTTCTTGTTTATCTTTTTGACAAACAAAATAAGAGTGCCGACTTAATTTCGGTATTGTTAAGATCATTACTTACTACAAGGTAGATCCTTATGGTTTGGAACAAGCACGATTACGACGATATTCCGGGTACCTACGTCTTTGACGGCGAAACCGCCCACGCGTCCTACAATATCAACAAGATGCTTTTTACCTTTAACACGGAAGACTGCCGTGATGAGTTTGAAGCAGATCCTGCTGCCTACTGCGACGAGTTTGGTGTCGAAGGCGACTTCAAGGAATGTGTGATTCAGAAAGATTTCCTCCGCATGCTACGCCTCGGCTGCAACATTTATTTTATGGCCAAGATGGCAATTCCACGAGGCACCTCTGTGCAGGATTGCGGTGCTGCCATGCAGGGCATTACCACTGAAGAGTTCCAGGCCAAGCTGCTTGAGAATCGTGTAGGACTTGAAGAAAAGCTGGATAAAGTAGGAGGATACTGGAATGGCTAAAATTATTGGTGGACTGACAACCTCCCATATTCCGGCGGTAGGCAACGCCATTGAAAACAATCTGCAGCAGGAACCATACTGGAAACGTTTTTTTGATGGTTACGAGCCTGCAAAGGAATGGCTGAAGGAAGCCAATCCTGACATGATCGTTGTGGTATACAACGACCATGGTCTTAATTTTTTCCTCGACAAGATGCCAACGTTTGCCCTTGGCTGTGCCGATATCTATCACAATGCTGATGAAGGCTGGGGCTTGAAACCTCAGGCACCTTTTCCGGGTGACGCACAGTTTTCATGGCACGTTGCCGAGTCCCTAATTGATCAAGAATTTGATATCTGTACCTGCCAGGAAATGCTCGTTGACCACGGGTTTGTAAACCCGATCCGCGCCCTTTACGGCACCCTTAAGGAGTGGCCGGTCAAGACTTTGCCGGTGGCCGTAAATGTCGTACAGCATCCTGTGCCCACGGCAGCACGCTGCCTGAAGTTGGGCCGGGCGTTGGGCAAGGCCATCGAGTCTTACCCTGAAGATATGCGCGTTGTGATATTTGGTACCGGCGGTCTTTCACACCAGCTCCAGGGCGAAAGAGCAGGCCTCATCAATGTCGACTTTGATATTGAATGCATGGAAAAGATTGCCACTGAGCCTGAATGGTTTACGCAGTTTTCTAATGCCGAAATCATGCGCAAGGCTGGAACTGAGGGCATCGAAACCATTATGTGGATGGTGATGCGTGGAGCTCTGCAGGATGAGGTGAAGGTCATTCACAAGCACTATCATGCGCCTATTTCTAATACAGGTGCGGGTGTTCTAGTCCTCGAAAATCAGTAACACCGCGGAATTTTTTTTGAAACGTGAAAAAACCCGGACTTATCCGGGTTTTTTTATTCAAACAAGCTTATTTTACTAAATGCTAAAAACGAGAGCCGTCAGCAGTGATAACCCCAAGCACATAACCTCCATCACTGCCATCCCTCATTGGCGCGGCATTCAGCCTAATCCTGTCGCCAACATTTACCATGCCCGGACGGTACCCTGAACGGTAATAGTTATTGCGGCTGTGGCCTTCAAATTCGACGTCGCGCGTGCCTTTTTCATCGGTAACTTCCAGGACAATCACGGTGTGTGGATTTAGTGCTTCAAACTGTTTAACAATACCTTCTACGTAATTATCCCGAATGCTCAGGTTGAACTGTGCAGCAGAGTGATGAGCTGTGGCCGCTAAGGCTGTAATACAACTCAAGGCAAACAATGTAATTTTAAGCAAGTTTTTCATGGGGCTGGCCTGCTGAGTAATAAGGTTGTTCCTGCATTCTACCAGACATTTCAAGTCAGGCTGCTCTGTTGCCAACACATTCGATTGTTGTTCTACTAGCCTTTTTTAAGAGTGTTTGTGACGGTCCCTTATGGTATGGGTTCACCCTGGGAGGATCCCACGCTGCCTGGGCAGCTTTAAAGAGAGTATTTGATGGATTTCATGGTGATAAAATTTCAGCAGGGCTAAAAAGTTACAAATATTTCGATATAACAGGAAAGAGACATGGCTAAAGAGAAGAAGACGGATAAACACGCATTCAACAGGCGCGAAGTGCTCGGAGGTGCTCTTGGGATCGCAGGTGCCGCGGCCGGCGCAGGACTGATGAGCCAGGCGCAGGCCCAGCCACCAGGCGGACAGGCCAGGCCCATGCCACCGGAATTCCAGGCGCCCCAGTTATTCCGTCTTGAAGCTGATCTGCAGGACTGCCAGGTTACAGGCAAGATTCCTGATGACCTCAATGGTGCTTTTTACCGAGTGGGTCCCGATGCCCAGTATCCCATGCGCGCCGGCAATATTCCGTTTGACGGGGAAGGGCATGTCGGCATGTTTCGCATTAAGGATGGCCGGGTCGATTACAAGACGCGCTTTGTTAAAAATGACCGCTGGAAGGCCCAGAACGAAGCCGGCCGCATCCTGTTTCCAATGTACCGCAATCCTTTCATGGATGACCCCAGCGTTGCTGGCTTAAGTCGCAGCACTGCCAATACCCACATTATCAATCACAAGAATTATCTGCTGGCCCTGAAGGAAGACAGTCCACCTGCGGCAATGGATTTGTTGACTCTTGAAACGGTTGAGTCGAACTACACCTTCGACGGCACGCTTCCCAGTCAGACATTTACCGCTCATCCTAAAGTAGACTCCCAGACCGGTAATATGGTCGCCTTTGGTTACGAAGCGACAGGCTTTGGCAGTGATGATGTCAGCCTCTTTGAGTACACCCCCCAGGGTGAACTGGTATGGAGTGCTATGGTCAAAGTCCCTTATGTGGGCATGCTGCATGATTTTGCGGTGACAGAGAACTACATAGTCATTTATGTCATTCCAATGGTCATCGATCACCAGCAAATCCAGGAAGGGGGGATTCACTGGGCATGGAATGACAGCGGCCGGACCCATTTTGGTGTTGTCCGCCGTGATGGTGATGGTTCAGACATGCGCTGGTTCACAGGACCCACGCGCAGTGCTACACACGTCATGGGAGCATTCGAAGATAACGGCCGCGTGTATGTGGACGTGGAAATGTCTGAATCCAATCCCTTCCCATTCATGCCGATGCAGGGCGGATTGAGCTGGGATCCGGTTCGTGGCACCAGCTACATGACGCGCCTGTCCGCCGATATGAACAATCGCAGTATTACCGGATACGATATAGAACGTCTCTATGACTATACCGGTGCGTTACCTAGACAGGATGACCGCTATAATACGGCCTCGTACCGCTACGGATTCCTTGGCACTCGAGACAAAGATGCACCAAATCCGATGCAGGCTAATGCGGGGTATATCCGGATGGACCATGCCACCAGGACTACCGTGTTCTGGGATGCCGGTGCTGATACCTCGCTGGCTGAATGCTGCTTTGCGCCGAAATCCCAGAACTCTGGGGAAGGTGAAGGTTACCTGATGGGCGTCGCAACACGCCGCAATGAGAACGGCAGGGGCGACCTCGTTATTCTTGATGCCGAGCACCTGGACGACGGTCCCGTAGCCGTTGTTCACCTGCCGATTCGGGCAACCGGTCAGGTTCACGGCTGGTGGGTTCCCGAATGGCAGATGCCTACCTTGTAAGTCGGTATAAGATAACAAAATGGGAAATGAAAAAGCCGGAGGGTCAAACCTCCGGTTTTTTATAAAACAAAAAAGAAAGAGGGAGGTCTGTGAAAAAAATATTTATAGCCGCTGCTTTGCTGCCGTCAGTCGTCTTTGGACAGGGGGCAGAAAAGTGCAAGTCGTTAACTGCCTTCTCCTTAGAGGGGTACGATGTAGAGGTCATAAGCGCGCAGTGGTTTGAGAATCGGAGCACGGCTGACGGATTTGCCGGACCAGGTATAAAGTTACCGCCGCACTGTCATGTGGAAGGAGCCATAGATAGACGTACAGGAGTGAATGATAGGGAGTACTACATAGGCATCGCCCTGAACCTGCCTGATAGCTGGAACGGCCGTTTCCTCTTCCAAGGCGGCGGGGGCCTTAACGGAGTCGTTTCAGAACCATTGGGGGATGATGGGACAGGCGACAGGTCTGCACTTGAACGCGGGTTTGCTGTTGTCACCACGGACACAGGTCACCAGGCGCAGGGGCCATTTGATTCCACTTTTTTTGAAGACCAGGAAGCTACTCTGAATTTCCAGATCAAGGCTAATCCGAAAGTGACGGAAGTCGCCAAGTCGTTGGTCGAGCACTACTATGCCAGTGACATCGAGTACAGCTACTTTGCTGGCTGTTCCACAGGCGGCAGGGAAGGCATGCTAATGTCCCAGCGTTATCCGACTTACTTTGACGGCATCATTTCAGGGGCGCCCGCCATGCGAACCAGCATGTCGAATATCGGCGTGCGCTGGGTTGGAGTGCAGCTTAACCAGGCGGCGGAGAGGGACGCCGACGGTTTGCCCATGCCAGGTCCTCTGCTCGATGCAGGGGAGAGGCAGCTGGTTATTGATTCTCTCAAAGCTATTTGCGATGGCCTGGATGGCATGGAAGATGGCTTGCTTTTTAATCCGCAGGCCTGCGATTTTGATGTGCGAGAAATAGCCTGTGATGCCGGCGCCACAGATCAGGTTTGTCTTGCCCCGGCCAAGGCTCAGGCAGTGCACATGGCCATGCAGGGTCCTACCGATTCAAGGGGTGTGCAGGTGTATCCAGCATTCCAGTACGACCCCGGCATTGATGACGCCCCTGGTCTGCCTGGTATTCTTAATAGCACCAACAACCCACCCGAAGGGCCGGGTTCTACTGGAAAACTGACCATTGATGTGGATGCCCAGGTGATGGAATTTACTCAGCCTTATCTTGTGATGGGTGAATCCACTTCAGTAGTGTTGAGCACGTTTGCCGATGAAGGTAACAAGCAGATTTTGTATCATGGGGCCGCTGATCCATGGTTCTCAGTTAATGAAACCATCCGCTATTACGAAGAAATGACGGCATTTAACGGCGGCCTTGATACAGTAAAAAACTGGAGCCGCTTTTTCCATGTGCCGGGCATGGCGCATTGTCGTGGTGGGGATGAAACTCTGGACAACTTTGATTTACTCACCGCACTGGTCGACTGGGTGGAAAACGACAATGCCCCTGACCAGGTTCTTGCGACCGGGCGCAGTATGCCAGGTGTGAGCCGTCCCCTATGTGCATGGCCAGAATATCCGCACTACGATGGTCGAGGTGAAGTAAATGATGCCGCTAACTATAGCTGCAGGATGCCGTAAAATATGAAGAGATTATTGGCAGTATTGGTGCTTATTTGTCCCATGGTTTTCGCACAGGATGCTCCCGAGGCTGAATTTGTCTTCCAGATAAGGGCAGAACTGGAGCCTGCAATTGTCCTCGGAGACAGCAGTGACGGTCAGCGCCAGGCCATTCCAATTATTGGAGGCGTTTTCGAGGGGCCTGATATCAAGGGCGAGATATTACCCGGGGGTGCAGATTACCAGCTACTACGACCCGATGGCGTCAGGGAACTGGAAGCGGTTTACATGATCAGGACAGATGACGGAGAGCTAATAAACGTGGTTAATGCTGGAATCATCGTAGCTCCAGAGGAAGAGGGTGGAGAGTCCTATATCATGACCACACCAAAATTCAGGGCGCCGGTTGGCAAGTATAACTGGTTGAACAAATCTGTTTTCCTAAGCAGGATAGTCGGTGGCAGGGATGATCCGCCGGCTGTTTTTATTAATGTGTATCGGGTGAAGTAGACAGCCCCTTCAGGTGAGCGCTAAGCAAATGTTAATACCCAAGCGTTTGTTACTCGTACCAATAGGTTTGCTGTTTGCCCAGACACTCATGGGGCAGGCACTCTTTGTCTTTGGCGGTGATTCCAAGGCGCAGGCCTGTTTTGATAATGCCGAATACGCGGCGAAAAACATGCCTATTGTGAACAAGGGCATGCTTGAACCCTGCGACTATGCACTTGATTTTGGTACGCTAAGCCTTAAAGACAGAGCAGCGACCTATTGCAACCGGGGCATTATTCATGCAGCCAATGAAAACATTGAGTCAGCCATGTCGGATTACTCTAAGGCCTTGGCCATAAGTCCAGACACTCCGGAGATCTTCGTGAATCGCGGAAATGCCTATTTCATGGATAGAAACTTTGCCATGGCACTTGAAGACTATGATCACTCAGTAGCACTAGGAATCAATGAACTGCATGTCGTCCGCTACAACATGGGTATGGCGCTTGAAAACATCGGTAATTTGGAAGCGGCAGAGGAGCAGTTTCTTGCAGCGCTGGAATTACAGCAGGGCTGGGAACTGGTTGAGAGCCGCCTGATGCGTCTGCGAGAAAAGATGCTGCAACACTGAGGATGCCTATTGCTTTCTGAAGTAATGCACGCTACTGCTGACAGCATCAGCGATGTACACATCACCCTTATCATCCACGGTCAGGAAATGTCCCTCCCCGAACTCGCCGAGACCGTTGCCGGGCCTGCCCAGCGTACCAAGAAGTGACCCTTCGCCGTCAATGAGCCCCCATTCGCCGTCAAACCCTGAGGTCATGTACATCATGCCGTCGTCGTGCAGATACAGGCCGCATACCATGGCATTGTAGGTCCATTCATCAAGGTAGGTGCCGTCTGTAGCAAAAATTTGCACTCGAAAATTTTCCCTGTCGGCCACGTACAACCTGTCCTGTGAATCAATCTCGATGGCATGGGCAACGGCGAATTCACCCGGGCCCTGGCCACGGCTGCCCCATTGCATGAGGTAGTTTCCCTGGGCATCAAATTTCAGAATTCGCGGCTCCCCGCGACCATGTCCCTGGGCAACGTAGAAATTGCCGGCACTATCAAAGGCAATATCGTTGGGCTGGTCAAACAGATGAGCACCTATACTTTCGTTCCAGAGGCCATTTTGTCCTGGAGTGCCGAGCGTCATGAGAGTGTTGCCATTGGTATCCATCTTTACCACGGTATGAGTGCCGATATCCGTCACCCAGATGTTGCCATCATGATCCAGGCGCAGACCATGGCTGAAGGTCCAGGTGCCCCTTGGACCAAAAGCGCGTAGGTAGTTGCCATCAGAATCAAATTCCAGTAGTGGATCTTCACCGCGATGTAGTATGAGTATGTGCTTGTGTTCATCAATGACGATGCCTGATACGCGGGCAAACTCGAAATTCTTCGGCAGTGTCAGTGCCTCGTTGATCGGTGCAGCCTCGTAACCTTCAAGGGTGTAAGCGTCCAGTGGAATCAACTCGCGGTTGGGACGCTGCGCTGCGGCCACGTTAGATATGAGTATGGTGAATACGAGCGCCAGTATTTTGGAAAAGCGGTATTTCATGGTTTCCTCCTCAGCGGATGGAAGTATAGCGGTTTCATAATTTACTTATAAGACAGCCTTATTTGCTGTCTCGAGTAGCAGCGCATTCTTTACTGTTCTCATACGTAATCTGAAAGGAGCAGGCTATGACCGAAACGTCCAATAACTGTCCCCACTGCAACCGCAAGATCATGCAGAGTATTTCAAATCGCTGTATGTACTATGGTGCAGATTTGCCAGAAGAGCATCACCTGACTGCGCAGGAAAAAAATGAACTGCTTACAGCCAAGCTCGAGCGATTCAAGGAAAGCTAGGAAAATGCCGAACATATCATCAGAAAAATGCGGCAGGACTTCACTATTACTAAATTTAGAAAATCAAGAAAGCAACGCAAGCAAGATTATGAAGCGGCAGTAACTGCTGCTCTAACCAGCATTAAAACGACGACCAAAGATGACGATTCGAACAGTTAACGTCATTAGCTGACGGACTTCGCCCCCTAGTAATCCTCTGTGTCAATTTCTATACCCTGGACGCCATCCGGGTACCGGTTTCCTGATACGGTTTCTTGGTTGATCAGGTTGTCCAGTTCATTGATGGTTTCTTCATCAAGCGAAACTTCCAGGGCGCCAAAGTTTTCTTCCGCCCAGGCGACGTGACGCGTGCCCGGAATCGGTACAATGTGGTCTCCCTTGGCAAGCAGCCATGCCAGTGCCAACTGGGCCGGTGTGCAGCCAACCCTGTTAGCAATATCCTTATATTTCACATAGAGTTCCATGTTGCGTGAGTAATGCTCCCTGTGAAAACGGGGCATGTTGCGGCGGATATCGCCT
>RFVC01000121.1 GCA_009922595.1 Gammaproteobacteria bacterium
TCAGGGCTAAAGACTGTCCATTTGCGAAAGTCCAATTCGCCTCACTATCTTTGAATCTCTTGGTTGAGCGACAGTCTAAAAACCACACCGTTGAAACTGGATTCAAGCGAGTATGCCTAAGACATTTGCAATGACCAGCCTGGCGTTGCTTGCATTACTGGCGGCCCTAACCGCCGTCTCAAGCGAACCCACCAATCCCGTTGACTACATCAATCCCGTCATTGGCAATAGCGCACAAAAACGCTGCGGCCGTACGATTCCCGGCCCTCATCTCCCATTTGGACTGGTCCAACTGAGCCCAGACACGGTCACCGGGAAGGGCAAGACGAGTGGCTACAACTGGTACGACACAACCATCGAGGGTTTCAGTGTCAATCGCATGCCTGGAGTTGGATACCACGGGTCACTCGGCAATTTCCAGGTGATGCCAACCACTGGAGAACTTCGGCTGCACAGTGGCTCGAATACGCTCGACCAACATAAACACCAAGGGCCGGGTTGGAAGTCGCCGTTTCGCCACGATGATGTGATTGCCGAGCCGGGCTACTACAGCGTCTTGTTGAAAAAATACGACATCAGGACCGAGCTAACTGCCACTCAGCGTGTTGGCATGATGCGGTTCACCTTTCCGGCCTCTGATTCCAGCCATATCCAGATTGACCTCGCCCGTAAGATCGGCGGCTACTCCGGCCGGCAGCACAACATCGTCGTGACCAACGGCACGATCAAAGGAAAAATTCGTTGCTGGGGCGAGGGCGCCGGCTTCGCCAAGGGCACAAAATACAACCTCTACTACTACGCCCAGTTTGACAAAAAATGGGACTCCTACGGACTCTGGAACCGAGGAGACGACCTTGGCCAAAAGCCGGACGTCGAAAACGATGACCTGGGCTTCTACGCTAACTTCACAACAGCACCTGATGAACAAATCACGCTCAAGATCGGCATTTCTTACGTCAGCATGGAAGGAGCCGAGGCAAATCTTCAGCACGAGTTAAGCCACTGGGATTTCGATGCTGTTCAAACTGCCGCACGCCGCACCTGGAGAGAAGCAATCGACAGCATGCTCACCACGACGGGCGGAACTGAAGATCAGAAGATGATCTTCTATAGCGCGGTTTATCGAACGATGATGTATCCACTCGATTTCACCGACATCGACGGGAAGTACTGGGGGGCCGACAAAAAAGTTCATGGTGGCAAGAACTACACCACACGAATGGGCTTTAGTGGCTGGGATGTCTACAAACACGAATTCCCTCTTCTAACGATCGTTCGGCCCGACATCGTCAATGATCAGGTCAATACATTTCTCGACATCTGCAATCTGACCGGCAAAACCTATCCCCTCTGGCAGATGATGGGTGACTACACAGGCGCGGGGCTTGGCGACCCGGGCCTCTCCGTCACCGTCGATGCGTACATGAAGGGCATCCGCAATTTTGACGTCAATCGGGCCTATGAAATCGCCCTACAGACAGCCCGGGGGCCGAATTCTGTCCGAAAAGAATATGAAAAGATGAATGAATGTGGCTATGTCTACGACCACACCATTGGTGTCACGCTCACCCTTGAAAACACCTACGGAGACTGGTGTATCAGCCGTTTTGCTGAGGCACTTGGCAAACAGAGTGACGCTGACTTTTATCGCAACCGCGCAGCAGACAACTACAAGCACCACTACGACCCCAAGGCCGGCTGGATGCGACCCAAAGATGCGCAAGGAAACTGGAGCAAACCCTGGACTGACAAATTCTCAGACGAAGGCGTGAAAGAAGGCAACACCTACCAGTGGAGTTGGTTCGTGCCCCACGATGTCCAGGGACTCATCGAACTCATGGGCGAAGAACGCTTCGCATCGGAACTGGATGAGTTTTTCGCCGGTGCTCCGGCTGACTTTTCACCGGGCAACCCGTACTACAACCACTCCAATGAGCCGGTGCATCAGATCATTTCGTACTTTAACTTCGTCGGCAAACCGTGGCGAACGCAGTACTGGACTCGCACCGTCCTCGATGGCGCCTACGGGACCGATCACAACGGACTGGCCCATAACGACGACTTCGGTCAGCTATCCGCCTGGTACGTCCTGAATGCCATCGGCTTGAACCCCGTTGCCCCTGGTGAAAACATCTGGCATATCGGCAGTCCGATCTTCGATGAAATTGAAATCAAGCTAAATGAGCAATACCACCCTCGCACAAAGGCCAAAACCTTCAAGATCGTTGCTCAGAACAATTCCCCTGAAAACTATTACATCCAGTCCGCAAGCCTGAATGATCAACCGCTCAACCGTCCTTGGATTACACACGAAGAATTGATCTCTGGCGGTATCCTGAAACTCGTTATGGGTCCAAAAGAAAGTACCTGGGGAAGCGCGAAGAAAGACCGCCCACCCTCGCTGAGTAACGGCACCTTTCCAAAGGCATTGAATTAGCCTTCCTCGCCGAACATGCCTCCTCACGCCAGTGGCTTTTCTACAGGGCGGCCAGTCCTTGCAAAGAATTGGACCACCTGTTTATTCCGACCAGCCCTCAGTAACCGTTCACGGCTGGTGTGCGAGTATCGCAGCGTCGACCTTATGAACGAGCACCAACGTCGAGGGCGTTGCTTGGGTTGAGCCGGGGCTCCTCTCAGAGGTCTTCATGTGAGAGCGCGGCAGCACATCCACTGACCTGGTTTGTCAGTTCCACTCAACCTTAGCTTCTGGTGACCTGCGGCAGCGCGAGGGTGCTGCCCTCTCTATTTCACAGGGCCTTCAAAAGCTGCCTTATTGGGCTCCGGCCCCA
>RFVC01000122.1 GCA_009922595.1 Gammaproteobacteria bacterium
ATTGTAAAACGACCCAGGTAAAGCTCCTTTTCGCTGAAAAGATGCCCAAGGCTGATGAGCTGGTTATCTCCTTTCGTGCACATTATCCAGGCGGCCAGGATCTGAATGCTTAGCCTGACAACAGGAGGCAGTGGGTAGTAATCATCAACAAGACCCGTTGCCAGGAGAAGGCCAGCGAGCCAGAGTAAAACCTGGTACTGGGCCATGACTTCGGGGGTGAGAAAAATACCTGTGGCCAGGCCAAGATAAATCCCAAGACCTCCGATAAGGGGAGTTTCCTTGGCATGTGCTTTTCTTCCCCCCGGGGTATCAACGAGCCGCAATTTTCTGGCGGCGGGTCGAAGTAACAGGATACTGATTAGCGTCACCAGAAAGCCAATGCTGAGCGAGAATATATTCATCAAATTCTTGAAAGGATTCTAATTCTTTTAAACCTTATAAAAAATAAAATCATTAAAAACAATAAGTTATAAATTTTAGAATACTGCGTGGCTGGAACATATATTTCAGTAATTTGCAATTAAAGCATATTTGATGACAGGACGTTTCCAGAGTTCCCTGGTGACTAAAAAACGAGCAATCATGGCCTCTGCAGGGCTAGCCTGTGGATAACTTATTGGTGAGTTTAGGCAACAATTCGGATAGACTTGTCGCATAAGTCGTTAGTTCTTTTGACTGGTAGGGTATTCGCAATCAATGCGATTAAAAAGTATTAAACTTGCAGGATTCAAGTCGTTCGTAGACCCGACAACAGTCAACCTCCCCAGTAATCTTTGCGCCGTCGTAGGTCCCAACGGGTGCGGAAAATCCAACATCATTGATGCCGTCCGCTGGGTTATGGGTGAAAGCTCTGCCAGCAAACTGCGCGGCGAAAATCTCACTGACGTAATTTTCAATGGTTCAACCAATCGCAAGCCGGTAGGGCAGGCCTCGGTCGAACTAATTTTTGATAATTCTGACCATACGCTAAAAGGGGGATACGCGGCGTTTGCTGAAATCTCGGTCAAACGTATCGTCAACACCGAGGCCCAGTCTACCTACATGCTTAACGGCACCAAGTGCCGGCGCAAGGATATCCAGGATATCTTCCTCGGAACAGGCCTTGGCCCGCGCAGCTACTCCATTATTGAGCAGGGAATGGTGTCTAACCTGATTGAGTCAAAGCCCGAAGAACTTCGCGTCTTTATAGAAGAAGCTGCTGGCATATCCAAGTACAAGGAACGCAGACGTGAAACAGAAAACCGCATCAAGCGGACACGGGAAAACCTGGAGAGACTGACAGATATCAGGGAGGAGCTGGAGCGCCAGCTGTCTCACCTGCAACGACAGGCCAGGGCTGCTGAGAAGTACAAGGAATACAAGCAGCAGGAAAGGGACATGACCGCGAACCTGCAGGCGCTCAGATGGCAGCGCCTGAATGATACGGTCAGTAATGCCCAGCAGTTGATCAGCGAAATGGAAATCAAACTGGAAGCCAGTATTGCCAAAACAAGATCGCTCGAAGCCGACATGGAAAAAAGCAGGCAGATGGGCACCGAGGCCAATGACAACTACCAGGAAGTCCAGAGCAGCTACTATCACCTTGGGAGCGAAATATCCCGGATTGAACAAAACATTGAATACCAGGGGCAGCGAAAGCAGCAGCTTGAGCTGGATCTTGGCGAGATAAAGGAGTCGCTCCAGCATTTCCAGAGTGAACTGACTGGCGATATCGACAAGATCGCCGAGCTGAAAAAGGCTGTCAGTGAGCTTGAGCCCCAGTTGGAGAGCTCCCGCAGCCGCGAAAACTCTTCCAGCACTGCACTTGACAGTGCTGAGCAGAAAATGAACCAGTGGCAGCATGAATGGGACCAGTTCAACGAGGATGCGTCCGGAACCTCGCAAAAAGCAGAAGTGGAACAGGAGCGCATCAATCATCTTGAGAACATTGTCGACAGGGGGAGGCAGCGCCTGTCATCCCTGAAGTACGAATTCGATAACCTGGAAACCCCTGATAATTCAGATCTGGCCGGCCTGGAAGAATCGCTCAGGGAACTGATTGATAAGCAGTCTAATCAGGAATTCACGCGTCAGGAGCTGAACTCAAAGATCGAGCAGGCCAGACAATTTATTCGTAATACCAGTGATCAGCTAAATGAAAGGCGTAGCAGCCTTCAGGCCATGCTGGGCCAGAAAGCCTCTCTTGAGGCGCTCCAGCAGGCAGCACTGGGCAGAAACGACCAGAACACAGTGAACTGGCTCGAACGTAATAATCTCGCTGGCAAACCCCGTCTCGGCGACAATCTCCAAGTTGATCAGGAGTGGGAAGCCGCCATGGAAATGGTGCTTGGGGAGAGTTTGCAGGCTATCTGTGTGGATAGTATTGAGTCAGTGGGCAACGTGCTGGGTGATTTCGAAAGCGGCAGCGTTCATTTAATTGATACCTCTTATCAGGTAGAGCCGCTTGGAAGTAATACAGCCATCAATGGTGTTGCGCTCAGGGACAAAATCCGCTCTTCACAAAAACTGGATGCCTTCGTCAACGGCATCTACTGCGTTTCCTCGCTTGAAGAGGCTCTCGCCCAACGCCAGTTGCTCAAGGCCGGTGAATCCCTGATTACGCCGGAAGGTGTCTGGGTGGGCACTTCCTGGCTGAGAGTTTCCAAGGATTACGATGCCCAGGTCGGCATTATTCAGCGTCAGCATGAGCTGGAGGCACTGGAAGATAGAATCAGCACAGGCCAGTCCCA
>RFVC01000123.1 GCA_009922595.1 Gammaproteobacteria bacterium
TCCTTCAGGATTGCGAAAGCCCCTGTGACCAAAGCGAGGACAAAGAGGTTGCCGTAAATGACTCGCTCGGGCTTCCCCAAGGCCTGCAAATAGGTATTGCAGATCCTGTAAAGGATCCTGAACGGAACGATCAGCATGAGAACACCCAAAGGTCCCACCAGAACACCCCAATCTTCGCCAAAGACCAGGTGGGTGATGAAATCACTATGCAATGAGAACAAGAAAGTAAAGGGGAGTGCGATCGCCAGTGTGATCTTCATGATGATCTGGATGGACCTATAATTTTCTTCCTTGGAATGAGTCGAGGAAAAATTCGAAAGAAAAACCTTATGCAAAACCTCGCCAGCCATGGATGCTGGGGTATTGGCCAGTTTCTGGGTTCTTTCGATCATCCCTGTTTTTGACAAGCCAATGAACGGACCCACGATCAAAAGAACACTCTCGTTCAGCAGCAGGTCGATGACCTTCAAACCGGTCACCTTATAGGAAAAAGGCAGTAGCTCTTTCAGTTTTTCCTTTCTGTACGTCCAGGAAAAACGCGTCCTGGCGAAGTAATAATTCAACACAAACAACAGGCTGTACTGAAGGATGCTGGCATAGATCAGGGCCATCACACCTTTTCCATACTGAACAAGCACAATCCCAGCCACCATTGCCGAGCTCATCGAAAACAGTTCGATCAGTCCGAGGGCTACAAATTGCATCTTTCTCAAGAGGATGGCATTGTAGCATTTATAAAGCACCGAAAGAGGAAGTACGGGGGCGATCCATGTGAGATACAAGACCAAGCGTTCATCACCGAATAAATAGGCGATCTGATGATTGAAAAGGATGAGCAAGGCCGCCAAAAGAATACCTGAAACAAGATTGAAAGAGACGGCGGAGTCCACATACTCCTTGTCGATCTCTTTGCGCTGAATAAGGGCTGACCCCAATCCGGCATGGCCCAGTAAGCTCAAAACTGATACTGCGCCGAGAATGATACCCGAAGCTCCAAACTCATCGGGCTTCAAAAAACGGCTGAGAATGTAGACATAGGCCAGCTGAAATACCGCGGTCAGGCCGGTGGTCAAAAACTGAATGAATAGAGATCTGCGTGTTCTTCCCACCTTGGCTCGTGATCAATGATTTCATTTCATTTCTCGCCCTAAAGATATCGTCTTCTGGGCTCTTCGTTTCGACCTGCCCCATCCCAATTTCCTGTCCTTTGAAACACGTCAAATGCAGAAGCAGCTCATCTTAGGCTTAGATAATTCATCTGGACCACATCTTGACCCGGCGACAGAGAATCAGGATGACTTGAGCGAAAAAAACAAAGACGAGAGGTTTCCAGGCCGCATTCCTTCTTCCCGTGAAGCCGACTTTTCGTCTTAAAACCGATGATTCAAAAAGCATTTGCACTTCGTTCCGCCCCTTGTATATTTGCCCTCCCTTTTCGGGCGCATAGCTCAGTTGGTTTAGAGCATCTGCCTTACAAGCAGAGGGTCCGCGGTTCGAATCCGTGTGCGCCCACAGACCGAAACCCTCAAGACGAAGTCTTCGAGGGTTTTTTGTTTTCTGCGAGCCAAGCTGTGCTTGAGCGAAGAGGAAGACAAAAAACGCTTAGGCATGCCCCGCATGCCAAAGGGTTTCGGGCTGTGGTTCTTCCTTGAGCCCTCCTGGATCACGAGCGTAAGCGAGTAACTGAAAAAACAATCCTAGCCCGCCTCAAGGCATGCCTTGGTTACAAGCTACCCCCGCAGCACTTTGATATAGTGTACCTGCAGGTCGTTTATCTGAATAGAGATGAAATAATGCCCTTTCGGCAGTTCCAGAGGCGGTTGCCAGACTACAGAATATTTGCCCGCCTCCATGGACTGCTCGTCCAAAACTGCCAACTGCTGACCCTGAAGATCATATACCGCAATAGCCACTTTTGAGCGCTGGAAAACGCCGTACTCGATCTCCAATTCCTCGCGGAAAGGATTGGGGAAAGCAGAATAGATCATTCCTTTCTCCAAATGGAGCTCCGAGGCACCGATGGGCACTCCATTGCCGTCCAGAACAATATCCCAGCTCCCTTCCAGCTCATTATTGGCGTTGGTGTTCAGCGGTATGATGCGGTGCGTAGCGTCGTAGGCTCCGCTGCTGATACTGGCCGCTGCATCCGAAGCGATGTACGGATCCCCTTGGAAATAAAGCTGAGTGATCAGTGGAGCAAAACCCGGAGGAGTGATCCGAAAGTGAATATGGGCTGGCCGATAGCTCGCACCATTGAGGTAGAATCCAGGCATGACCGTCTCAAAGAGGTAAAATCCCTGGCTGTTTGCATTTACCCGACCGCGCAAACGGTAGCCGGTATTGTCGTAGGCTCCGTTGCTGTCCGCATGCCAGACATCGATCTCTGTATTGGGCAGGGCCAGGGTGCAATCCAGATTCAGAACCCGTCCGCTGATGATCAGCCGCTGCCCCGCTTCACCCGGACCAGCCAGCTGCCCGTTTTGGATGAACGGCGCATTCGGCGTGTAAAACGGCCCTTGTCCGTAATAATCCACAGTCGAAGGTTCGCAGCTCCCCTCCTGACCCTGCTCTTTATGCTGCTCCTCGGCCTGCTCCGCCTTCAATACGCCTGGTACTGCAGCGACAGACAAAACCGAAAGCGAGGTATTCCTTAAAAACGCTCTTCTGCTCTTCTTTTTCATTAGGGAAAGCTAATGAATG
>RFVC01000124.1 GCA_009922595.1 Gammaproteobacteria bacterium
GTCACCGATCCCATGCAGTTCAAGGCCACACGAGAGGCTGGCAATACTGGCTCTGATGTCTATTGGGGCAAAGATTTCCTCCTCGTAAATGTCGATGATTCGGACCAGCCGGTCAGCATCGATATCAATCCCGGACTCTACAATGCCGACCAGTTGGCTGCCGAAGTTGAGCGCGCCATCAACGCCGCCTATGGAGATGACCGCAAGTTCCAGGTCGAGCAGAATGTCGACGATACTATTACGCTTGATTTCCAGCGGGTTGGTGCGGACGGCACTATAACACCTCTGACCAACAAAATCTCGGTTGAGCTTCTTGGCACGGACAGCTATGTCACTGAATTGATGGGTGATGATTTTGCCATCACCGGCACATCGCCGGACTTTACCAAGGAAGAGTTTCTGGCGCATTCCCAGGTTCGCATCAACGAGACGCTAAATGAATATGGCCGCCAGTACTCTGATGACCCCCTTGGTGTCGGCGGACTGCAATTTGTAAAGTCAAGGGGCGAAAAAATCGATGCGGTCTATGAATATAACCAGGTGGTGGAACTCGAACGTGTTGATGATCCATCCGATAAACACTATATGGTGCATTCCTATTACAATAAGCGTCCATCGCTCAGCGTCCATACTGTTCTTGATGAAATCAAGGGAAATGCAACCAATCTTATTGAGTATGCAGCTACCGAGAACCGTCTTCGTATCTATATCGGCAATGGAACTACCTCGCCGAATTCTGTTTTGACCAACTATGAACAGGGTCGTTCGATCACGCTGGCAGGCGATGACCAGTTTCGCGGCGACCTCAATGGCCGCAGTTTTGTCATCTCATCGACCGGCACCGACTCGAATGGGTACAAATATATCGACGTTAGCACATCAGGGCTAGCGGTTGCCGATGAAGATTTTAGCATAACTGCTGGATCTGCTTCGATCTACGCACTGACAAGCCCCTCTAACAACGAACCGACTGTCGAAGCATTTTTCGAAGGCTCTCACCCCGTCTATAAAGGTGCTGCTGAAGATTACAGTAGCCAGCGCATAATCATTCGTGAAAAACAGGGATCGACTGCCTCCACTGAAAAGGGTGCCTTTGTGGCCAGTGACTGGAAGATTCAAAACGGAACCGAGACCGCTACCACAACGCCGGCTACGCTGGCAACAAACCTGGCGTTTCTTGGCATTCAGAATCTTCACCGGCCAATGGAGATTACGGCCAGCACATCTAGCAGTGCTGGCGCAACAACTCTAACATGGTCTGACGGCACCAACAGCCTAACCATCACAACTGCCGACTTTAGTACCACTGCTGGCAATGCAAATGCGCAGCTGGACGACATCAGAGATAAACTGGATGCACTCACCGACTTGAAGGGCTTTTCTTTCACGTTCCTGGATGCTTCGGGAAATATTGTCGACTCTACTAGTGGGTCCAATTGGCGAGACACCTCCTCGATCACAACCAATGCTGGGACAGCAACACTTGCCAAGCTGGTCGTTTCGAGGGACGACAACAATGACTTCAACTTGGTTGCGGGCGCAGCAACTGGCCTAAGCTCTTCTGTTGATGGTGGAGCTACCACTGCGACGGTGAACACCACCAAAGTAACAAGCGATGTTCTTGCGAAATCGTCTGTAGACTGGGTTGATGAGAAGAACCCGCCCGTACATATAGGGTATGACTCCATCAATCAGCGGCTAAGCTTCGAAGTTGACCGTACGGTTCTTGGCTCAGGTACCGACAGTAACTTCAACTCGTTCTCCGTCTATGGTTCATCAACGCAGACTGGCACCAATAATCTGGGTCTGACCAATGCCGATAACGCTCAGCGAGTTCAGATCCGTGGTGGTGAAGTGCTCTATGGCGATGCGTTTGTGGCGACCGGTGAGGAAATCCAGCCAAACGACAAACGCTATGGCATCAAGGTAGCGTATAATTCTGAGTTTCAGAATTTCTCCATCTCAAGCGGTACAACCGGTGAGGCGATTGATGGCAATGGTGCCATCGGTGTGCCTGAACAGCAGAAAGCCTCGAACATTCAGGTTGGACGCTATGCTATTTCCGAAACCACAGGTGCCCGGGTTGCGCAAGCCTATGATGTCGATGCCACGATCATTGGCAACGGTGATAACCTATTGTTTGGTGTTGGCAAGACGAAGAACGGCTTCCTATTCTCTGCTGGAACCGGACTGAAAGCCACCCCTGCCCGTGCGGTTGGGGCCAGTGCCAACGAACCTCTCACCAACGTCTTTAAGCTGTCGACCCAGACAGGTGACAATATCTTCAACGTTTCGGTGAATGGCATCAGCGGCATCATTGAGGTGCCGGCGACATCCTATGTCGGAACTACCTTGGCCGAAGCATTGCAGACCAGAATCAACCAGATTGTCGACCCGGCCACCGGTGATACAATTGGTGGTGTTACGGTCACCTATAGCAGTGAGACCAACAGCTTTACCTTCGCGACTGGGACAACCGGAGCTGACTCGACCATCAAGGTCAAGGGCGCAGCGCGTCTTGGTCTTGATGATGTGCCGCTGGGTGTTGGTACGGTTCCAGAAATCTACAATTTGGTTCAGGCCACAGATGCCGATGGCGTAGCGCTTTATGTTGATGCCAATGGCGAGGTGGTAACCAACC
>RFVC01000125.1 GCA_009922595.1 Gammaproteobacteria bacterium
GATAATGATCCTTCTTGGCATCGGATCGTCCTTTGTTTTTTTGACACTCCTGAGGATGAAGGGGGAAGCTATACGGCTTTCACCGCTGTTGAACTCGGCAGTGATGTTACGCAATGTCGGTGAAGTTGTCGCAGCAACCAGCATGTGTCTGGCATTGGCTTATGTGCCGATATCCACGATTGGAGCGATCATCCAAACGGTGCCGCTGATGATAACCGCCGTTGCCGCGCTGTTTCTTGGAGAGCGTGTCGGAGTCCGCCGCACGCTGGCAATTGGCGTTGGTTTTCTGGGAACCCTTTTCATCGTCCAACCCGGCGACACCAACTTTGACGTGATGACTGGCCTTGTATTTGTTTCCGCGATTGGCATGACGTTGCGTGACGTGGGCACAAAACTGGTGTCCGATAGCTTCTCAACCCTGCTTCTATCATTTTATTCTTGCGTCCTGTTCGCCTCCAGCGGCCTTGTCCTGCTCTTTTTCACAGGAGGCGCAAGCATTCCTGATGCGAATATGACCATTCTATTTCTTGCGATGGTGGCACTCGGCTCTTTCGGCGTGATATTCATGACTCAGGCGGTCAGGCTTGGGGATATGTCTGTGGTCAGCCCTTTTCGATATACTCGGCTTTTATACTCGCTGGCAGCTGGCATAATTATTCTGGACGAACAAGTGAACGCGATGATGTTATTTGGCAGCGCACTGACCATTGGGGCCGGCCTTTATATTTGGCGCAGAGAACTTACGCTTAATACATAAAAGGCTCTCGCAGGTATTGTTTCAATGTTCCCCAATGCCCTCCTTCATTCCTGCAGATTTCCCAAATGGAGCATAAAAAGTGCCGCGACGGGTGTCCCAGTGGGACGCATGGCGGGGGTTTGGTGGCTTCTAGGCGGACATTTTCCAAAGACACAAGTCGCGTGGAATCGTCATGAGAGGCATCTGCGCGCCTATCATGTTACAGGCAAAGAAGGACTTTCTAGGTCTAACAAAATAGTTTTGCCGATAAATCAGGTGTCTCAACCTAATGCCGTCGGTTACCGTAACCCTGTAGGAAAACTTTTAGTAAATTTCGGACGACGCTAACATGAGGAAAGAAAAGATGAACAAGCTCTATGTCTTTTGTTTAACGATATTTGGAATTCTCGCCAGTGTTGTGGCTAACGCTCAAATGGTGTCTCTCAATGCTGACGGCACAATAGCGGGGAATATGATCCACAAGAGCGATAACTTTGCGTATTACTCGTGCGGAGGGGCAGTAAATAATGATCTGATAACTGCCGGATATACTTGGCTCACTAATTACTCCAACATGCTCGAGGTTCCGCCGCCCCAAAACCAAAATTGCGTTGTATCTCAAGGATTGCCGGGAACATTTTTCGCCTTCAATATCAGTGTTAACTACTTCATCAGCGATTCTAATAGCGGGTGCTTCTATAATAATTTTTGTAACGATTCCCGCACTATGGGTTTTCATTTTAAAGACAACAAAATTTTCCTAAATTTCATGGTGATAAATGCTGCAAAAAGTCTGACGAAGCAGATGTGTGTTGGTTTGGATGGAAAAATCATCAACCAGACCGGTTGTTCGACTATGTAGCGCTTTATTGGTGAAGTTCGAGATTAACGACTACACGGCGATACAAGTCGCAAGGAGTCGCCCCGGCAACCCTTTGGGCAGCCATCTTGGTTCAGTAGCGCTGGAGAGCCTCACGGGACGTCCCAGAGGGTGATGGAAAACACAAGGGGTCGGCTGGCTGGTAGACGGTGTCACTCCACGCTGGGGCCAGCTTTAGAAGCATCACAAGTCTTATTCTCTATGGCTTCAGGAAAGGTGACGCCAACACCCCCTTCCTGCCAGACAGCGTATTTTTTCATGACCGACGCGAATTGGCGGCTCTCCAGAAAGGCCTGCAGCCAGTGATGTAGATGCGGCCACGGCTGTGCATCGAACCAGATGGCATCGGCAATTCGAAACTGCCGGACAAACGGCAGAGTGGCAAAATCGAGGAGACCATTTCTATCACCCGATAGGCTTGGCTGGGTGGCAAGCTTGGAGTCAAATTTGGCCAGCATGGCCGCTCCTTCCTCCCGATGCTTCAACGCTGCCTCCGGATCAAAGCGGCTGGCATATTTGTAGCGATCGAGATGCGTTTTGAAGGGGCCGTCCAAAGCGTCAAGAAAAGCTGCCGTGCCGTCCGGGTCACGGTGCTGGACATCCAACCAACCATCCGGATCATTCTGGGACAACGCCCAGTGCATCACGTCCCGGCTTTCCTCAAGCACAGTGCCATCGACAAGCTCGACAACAGGAACAGTGCCTTTGGGTGATGCCCTCAGGAAGGCGTCGGGCTTGTCACGAAGCAGAATTTCCCGCAATTCCACCTGAATGCCCGCACTGCAGACAGCAAGCCGTGCCCGCATCGCATAGGGGCAACGCCGGAAACTCCAGAAAATTGGGTGTCGATTGGTTTCTCTCACCATTCGTCATCTTCGGAATTAATGGTGCTAAAGATCAAAGTCGTTCCTAGTTGTAAGGCAACGCGCGCCAACCATTTTGCCGAAGTGTACACCAATGACTTGTTCCAGTTCATATGCGTTTGATGCGGGGCAAATAAAGCTATCGTGGATCGTCAATACAG
>RFVC01000126.1 GCA_009922595.1 Gammaproteobacteria bacterium
ATTTTAAGGAGTTCAAAATGCAAACCAAACGTAATTTATGTGCAAAGCTGGCAGGGGTCACCGCTGTCCTGACACTGCTTTCTGCTTGTCAGACAACTTCTTTCGGCACCGCAGAACATATCGATTTCCGCGCAGAAAGATTTGAAGATTTGCGAGTCGTGGCCGATTTTAATGACTGCAAAAATGATGGCCTTGATCTGGATAGGGCAGCAGAAGAGAGCAAAGATTTCTCGCTTCATCTGGCCAGTGCCGAAAAGCTGTTATCCTGTCATTACGAGCTGGGTCACAGAGCCAGTCTGGTCGATACAGAGCAAAATATGAAAGTTGTTGCGCTGAGTGCACAGAATTTCATAAAGGGCGGTGATGTTGACCAGGCACGAACCGCGATGGAAATTTTTGAAACCAGCTTTAATGGCCGCGATTTGCTTTATCCCGATGGCTCGTCCTTTACCCAAACCATGCAGGTCATTCTGGAAAAATCAAAAAGCCCGAACCAGATCGCGCTGGCGAACATCAATGCCCGGCCAAAGCTGAAACAGGAAATCAGAAGAGCCTGGCGCTGGCTGGCCCATTAATCCAGAGGATATGCAAGGAGTATTAGGGATGAAAAAAATTAATCCGGTCATCTATGTTGCTGTAACATTAGGCGTTATCAGCGTGTGTATGCAGCCCTCTCTGGCCTCTACCCTATCGGAATGGAAGCCGAATTTGAGCGAGAAGATATTACTGTTGCCACCCCAGCATTTGGAACAGGCCATCGATAATGATTTTAGCAAATCATTGCTGGCACAAGACCTTAGCGATATTGATCAGCAACTCAGCAATCAGGTCAGCCATATTCAGTCTCTGCAGCAGGCAGAAACCCAATATAGCGGCGAAGAAAATATCGAAATCCGCCACCAAATCCTGGAAGGTAAAAAATCCTATGTTGAATTGATGGGCACGCAGCTTGATCTGAAACGCGAGCGCCTGACAACAAAGCTGAATTATCTGAAAAGGCTGATGAATAAAGCCAAACGCAAGGGAGCGCGGCTGGAAGAAACATCCGAGCTGCGTGCGTTACAGGAAAATGCAGTTCAAAGAGCCAATGCAGCAGAAAATACGCTGCGCGATGACCTGTTTGAAACCAGCCTGGGCGAGGAAAGCAAATTCAGCCAGCATTACAGCAAAAACAAACAGGCCATTGCCCAGTTAAAATCAATGATAGAAAGCCACCCGATGAATAGCCAGCTTAGCTCTGCCGGGGCAGATAGCACTGTTGGACATTTAAATAATCTCATTCTGTCAGCAGAAGCAGAATTGGCTGTCATTGATATGGAAAGCGAAATTCTGGGCTATATGGCACGTCTGCTTGCACTGGATGCGATGGCATTGGCAGAAGATGTAGCCATTGAAAGCTATGGTGCAGATGGTCTGCCAGAACCCATTAATTTTACAGAACCTGCAGAAGGCCTGCAGCTGTTTTTGAACTAACCAATCGGAGATTTGAAGAAAATGAAACAGAAATTATTTTTCATCCTAACCGCTACCATGTTTCTTTCCGGCCAGGCTGTTCAGGCAGGATCGCTTGAAAACCTCGAACGCGAACGCGCCCTGACTGTCATGGAAATGATCGATGGCGAGCTTAGCGCCGAAGATAGATGGGAAAAGCTGGCTGCCGCCAAGCGTCGTCTGGCTGATTTGGAAAGAATTGTCCTGAGCGATAAAAAACTGCAAGGCAAGGCTTCGCAGCTGGTGCAACGTTCTTTCCAGTCATTTGAGCTTACCTTTCTTGCCCATGCATCGGCTGAAAAACAAAGAAGTATGCAAAGCCACTGGATGAGCGAAGTAGGTTTGAGTACAGATGAGCTGTTGTCCACACGGGTATCAAGATAATGCCTAACACAGCCATTTTCCAAAACCCCGCAACAGAAACATTCAGTATGCTGGCACGTGCGTTCAGCTATCTTGGCGGCGTGCTGGTTATTGTTCTGGCCTATAGTGTTTATGCTACCGGCATGACCCCGGAATTCATATCCGAATGGGCGATTAATGTTCTGGGATTAAGTTTCATTCTGTTTCTTGCCGCCCTTCTTTTGGCATCTGTACTGGCCGTATTAAAGGTGCAGAAAAACAAACATGACAATGAAATTGAAGCCCAGAAATGGCAACAATTCGGCCTCCAGGCCAGCGCCGGGATAACCACCCTTGCGCTGACCTATACCTTGCTGGGTATTTGTCTGGGTATTGGCGGGCTGAGTGATGCCAATTTATCGGCCGATACCATCAATCAGGTGATCACAGATCTTACGGCGCAATTCAGCACCGCTTTTATGTCTTCTGTTATCGGTCTGCCGATTTCAGCGGCCATGCGAACCTTGCTGATTATCTCGCTAACCGTTCCGGCCAGTGGCAAAGCTATATGTTCATGTACGCAAACAGAAGAGGAGTAAAAGGTTATGCGGTTTCTAGTTTTCAACATTGTAGTACTGTTATCTTTGGGATATCTGCTAACCGGGCAAAAAGATCAATCCGTTGGCAATTGGCTGGATGCCCTGCCAGGCAAAATAACCACCAGCTATGAGACAGGTGATTTAACCGCGCTTTTGACAGATGATGAACATAACAAGG
>RFVC01000127.1 GCA_009922595.1 Gammaproteobacteria bacterium
TCTGAACAAGGAGTTCCAAGATGCACAGTCGCCTGTTTTGCAAGCCATAACGAACCAAGTTTGCGATTGCTGCTATATTGGCAACAGCTGGACCACACGCAGTGAGGCCGACGTGATGATTGAGCGTCTGCGTTTGATGGCCTCTCATAATCTGCTGGATATTGGTGCAGGAGCTGGGTGGCCTGGTCTTTATTTAGCCCTGCAATCTGGCTGTACCGTAACCTTGCTTGACCTGCCGGAAACAGGGCTGCGGTTGGCCGAAGCTCGCGCTAAAGCGGATGGAATGACATCGCAGCTTTCCACTGTACAGGGGGACGCTACCGATATGCCGTTTCCTTCAAAAAGTTTCACAGCTATCAGCCACAGTGATGTGCTGTGCTGTCTTCAAGACAAGCCGGCCGTTCTGCGGGAGTGTCGACGGGTTATTAACGCTGATGGCCGGATGTGTTTTACGGTGATTAGGTTAGCAGATGGGTTACAACGAAGTGCTATGGATCTTGCACTGCAGGCAGGGCCGGAATTTATTCGAAGCGAGGCTGACTACCCTTCTATGCTACAATCAGCTGGGTGGGAGATCACTCAGCAAGACGATATTACTGACGAATTTCTTGCCTCAATAGAGCGAATGATTGTTGCAGAAGAAGAGCAGTATGAGTCATTGCGTACGCTCCGTGGTGATGACGCCAATGAGACAGCTCAGGCAAATTGGCAGTCTAGGCGGCAGGCCGTCACGGATCGTTTGATATTTCGAGAATTTTTTTCGGCTGTGCCAGCGTGATCAAATGCGGCCTTTCAGTGCCAAGCATAAAATGCTTAAGCTTGGCGGTTGCAGCCTTTTAACTGCTGTGCAGGCTAGAGATTTGGTAAGAGTTAAATGTCTGAAATCTAATATTTGTGACCTGCTGTAAATTCTTTATCAGGATCAAATGTGGTAACTGGGCCGATGTAGGACAGGCATTCAGTTTCAAAAATTACAACATGTGAAAGCTCTGGGCGTGATCGTGACGAATAGAGCATTGCTTGGGCTTTAACATTTCTTGCCGCATCGGAAAAAGCCCATGTCGGTGACACTTTGCCGGCAGCACGATCATCCTGCCAAACGACCGAAGCACGTGCATTACCGCGCTGATCAATAACACGGTCAGACTTCAGCCACATGGGGATAAGAACTCTGTTGATGCCATCATCAAAATATCTACGCATCGCGACAAAAGCTCCCTCAGCGCTCAAAGACGCATAGGCTGCCACCTGACCGGAGTGGTGAAACCGCCCTTCGGGCGCTTGAGCAGCGATCATAGGTGTTGCAGATAGACTCTCTGGAAGAAGTCTCCAAACTGGTCCGTCAAAGTGTAAATCATGCCTCATTGTTCATGATGCTCTTTGGGCTAGGCCAAACTGTGTCCTTATCCAAAGGATAGCTGGGTCGTCTGATGTGATTGAAATTCCACCTGTCCAGCACCGGTGAAGTTAATCCGGCTGTGTCAATCTCAAAAGTTTCCTCGGGTGCGAACCAAAGATCAAACCCTGCTCTGAAATGCCCCCTCGATTTGACAATGACCGTGTGGGCATCACCGATGTTCAGACCAAACATCTCAAAAAATATCGGGTCTGATGTCTGTGCTCGGTCCGAGATTACCACTACAGCAATACCACCAATGCGCAGGAGCGCAGATTTGCCGAGAAACATCCTTCGCGCTTCCAGCATCCCACGTTGGCCAATGACCTTTCCATCGCTTAAACCTACAATTTCGGCTTCGACTTCCAGCGGTTCGTCCCAGCGTTCCCAAACCTGTTTTCCCCGATTGCGATTAAATTTGGCATTGATTTTTGCTCCAATGCCGGCAACGTGCGCATCTTTTGCCAAAGCAGGGTCAAAGAATGAGCCATAGAAGACACCCTTCGCGGAAGCAGCAATCATCTCAGACAATAATTTGGTGGCTCGACCTGATCCACCACCACCAGGGTTGTCACCCGCCTCCGAAAATATCACCGGCTTCCTCTCAGGGTTTATAGCCATTGCCACTGCTTGCCTAGTGGTTGTGAGTTGACGCACAAATTCGCTCCGCCGGGCCCAGGCCATATTTGCAATTTCATGTGCCAGAGCCAATGCCACATCATGATCTCTTGTTGCTGTAACAACAACTGACAAGCCGTTTTCCGGTACATCAGAAAAAATGAAATTCCCGAATATGGAGACATTCATCACGGCACCAGACAATTCCGCCTGCCGCCTCTGCCCAAAATCAATCAATGCGCCATACGGGCCGGACGCAGTCAAAAGTGCAACCGAGGCTGGGGCAAGAGGCAATTTGACATGAGCAATCTTTGGGTCCACCTGTCCAGACAATATACGGCGTAGGGAAAAAGCTGCCTCCTGTCCCCGCTCCGCCATATCGACATGGGGGTTTGTTCTGTACCCGCACACAAGACTCACAGCCGAGCACATCTGGTCCGAAATATTTGCGTGGAGATCTAGGGTGATGATCATTGGGATATTAGGTCCAAGCTTATTTCGTATCCTCACCAGCAATTCGCCATCTGGGTCATGCATATGCTCAGCCACCATGGCTCCATGCAGAC
>RFVC01000128.1 GCA_009922595.1 Gammaproteobacteria bacterium
TGGCGGTTCTGATCTGACCACTCTTTATATTACGACTGCGGCGGCAGATCGCGCACCGGATGACCGCCTTGCCGGTAGCCTGTTTGCCATTGAAACAGGGATAAGGGGTATGCCGGAAAATCGTTTCAGCCTGATCTAGTCTGATTTAATCCTGTCTAATTCTGTCAATTCTGGCTTTCATGTCGCCAGCTTCCGAGGCTGTCAAAAGCCCCATACGCATGGCAATTGACCAGCTCTTTTTGCCATCCAGCTTAACAATATTGCCTTTGGATTTTTCAGCAGTGAACCCCTCCACCTCGGCAGTGGCCGGAAAAGCCAGACCAAGACCATCCTGATCAGGCGTGCGACAAATCCATCTCATGCAAATTGGTGCCTGGTCAGGACGATAACCTATATAGTCAGCACTGCCATCGGGATGAATCTGGATAGCATGGGCAAACCCCTTGTTATCTGCAAGCATATCAATGCTGAAAACCACTTCCGGATCAAAGGCAAGCGAGGGGTCAAATTGGTGATGGGGTAGTGGGTCTTTTGCCAGCTGCGTGATAAAGGCCATATAGTCCGGCTTTGGCGATATATGGGCGGGAACAGAGCGCCGCACCCTTACAGAAGCTGCGTCATAAGAAGCGCTGTAGTGAAGCTCGCCATGATCGACAGGTCTGAAATTGGCATGGGCAAGATACATCATCTCCATCGGGGTATGTTTGAGGTTTTCTACCTCCAGGGAGACATCCAGCAATGCAGAGCCAGCTTCCATAACAATCTTGGCAGTGGCCAGATAATTGGTGCTAAAGGCTACGGTATAATGATAGCTGCCAGCGATGGTTATTTTCTGTGACGGCGCATCGATTTCAAGCCAAGCCTTCTGGAATGGCGCGTTGGGTATTTCACCATGAAGCGGATGATTATCTTCAGGACCCGGATCGCCAAGCCCTGTCAAACCGCAATGAAGCAGGAACGCCCCATAGTTTTGGAGATAAACCATTGTATCGACTGGCTCATCGAACATGGATTTCATCGTCAGATCGCGGCCATCAAAGCATGCCTGCCAAATCTGCTGTCCCTTAAAAGGCAGAATGATTATCTCGCCACGCGCATTGCGCACCCGCAACGCCTCTATGCCAGAGGCATATCGAAAGGTTGAGACGCATAACTCGCCAATTTCAACAAGCTGGCGTTCTGTTTCCTCGAAATGGGATCGATAGAGCTCAAGACGAACCGCCATTTTGCGCCTCCACAATAATTAGCGGATACGCTCGCCGCTAATCTCGTTAAAGATATACAGATTATCTGCTGGCAGCTCGACACCAACAGCGTCCCCCTGCTTTCCGTCAAAATCTTTATGTGCCTTAACAACTATATGATCATTGCCCCAGTCAACTGTGACAAGCGTATGATCGCCAATCAGCTCGGTGGTGAAGATTTTACCGCTGATAGAACCCTTGCCCGGGGCGGTAACAGAACAATCCTCAGGTCTTACGCCGGCAACCGCTTTTGGTATCTGCCCTTTTACCTTTGTTTTTACCTTTGCCCCGTTGGTCAGGAAGTTTGACCCTTCCAGGCTGCCATGAATAACATTCATAGCAGGCGAGCCAATAAATTGTGCGACAAAAAGATTGGCCGGATCATTATAGATTTCTGAAGGCGGGGCGAGCTGCTGGAGCACACCTTTTTCGAGCACTGCCACACGGTGTGCAAGCGTCATGGCCTCAATTTGGTCATGCGTGACATAAATGGTGGTAATCCCGAGCGTGGCTTGCATATGCTTTAGCTCGGCACGCATATGGCCGCGCAGCTTGGCATCTAGATTCGATAATGGCTCATCCATAAGAAAAACAGATGGCCGGCGGATAATGGCCCGTGCCAGCGCAACACGCTGACGCTGGCCACCGGACAGCTCGCGCGGATAGCGATCCAGAAGCGCTTCCAGCTGAACCTGTTTTGCCGCATCCAGAATAGCCTCTTCCATCGCCGCCTTAGGCATTTTTTTCACCTTCAGGGGAAAACCAATATTCTCGGCAACTGTCTTGTGCGGATACAGTGCGTAAGACTGGAACACCATTGAGATGTCGCGATATTTAGGTAGCACTTCAGTGACATCCCTGTCTGCGATATAGACCTGTCCTGCCGTTGGTGTCTCCAGCCCTGAGAGGATTCGCAAGGCTGTTGTCTTGCCAGACCCGGAAGCCCCAAGCAAAACCAGGAATTCGCCTGGCTGAACTTCCAGGTTGAATTCTTCCAGCACTTTGACATTGCCAAAGCTTTTCTGAACAGCGTCAAATCTAACCGAGGCTTTTGTTGCGTTACCTGTCATTCCTACCCCTTCACGGCGCCAAGAAGGACGCCCTTTGAAATAAACCGTGTTAACAGAACCGACATAATGATAACCGGGATGATCATCACAACGGTCACTGCACACATCTCCCACCATAATACGCCTTTTTCTCCGGTATTCTTTGCCGCAACCATAATAGGCATTGTCTGAACCTTGACGGTCGCTAAAAAGACAGCGAACAGATATTCGTTCCAGTTAAGCACCAGGATCAGCAATGTTGTGGCGGCAAGGCCTGGCCGGGTAAG
>RFVC01000129.1 GCA_009922595.1 Gammaproteobacteria bacterium
GGGAAAATTTCAGGCGCCAGGTTGCAGGTGCCTGCTACTCCCATGTCGATCCCGTGCAGTTTCCAAAGGCTGAACTCATTGCTTATTCCAAAGAGATTGCCCTTGAACTAGGTATCGACCTGGGCAGTTGCGAGTCGGACCAGTTCACCCGCGTATTCAGCGGCAGCGAGCTGCTGCAAAACATGACCCCCTATGCCTGCTGTTACGGCGGACACCAGTTCGGTAACTGGGCCGGACAACTGGGGGACGGTCGTGCTATCAACCTGGGAGAAGTCACCGGTACGAGCGGCATGCACTGGACACTGCAGCTCAAGGGTTCGGGGCCCACACCCTACTCCCGTACTGCCGATGGTCTGGCGGTGTTGCGATCATCCGTGAGGGAATTTCTCTGCAGCGAGGCCATGCATCACTTGGGGGTACCTACCACAAGGGCGCTAAGCCTTATGAGAACCGGTGAGTCAGTCGTGCGTGATATGTTTTACGACGGACACCCGAAACATGAACCCGGGGCTGTTGTCTGCCGCGTTGCCCCGACTTTTACCCGCTTTGGCAGCTTCGAAATATTTACTGCCCGAAAAGACCTGGACACATTGAAGAGGCTGGCTGACTACACTATCAAGAGAGATTTTTCGCAACTCAACGGCATCGACAACCCCGACAAAGACACCTACCTTGCCTGGTTTCGCGATATCAGCCTGCGCACAGCAGATCTAATACTGCACTGGATGCGTGTGGGCTTTGTCCACGGCGTAATGAACACAGACAACATGTCTATCACTGGAATGACTATTGATTATGGCCCATACGGCTGGCTCGAAGACTATGATCCCGACTGGACCCCCAATACCACTGATGCGGAAGGTCGCCGATATCGTTTCGGCAATCAGCCCATGATTGCACTCTGGAACCTAGTACAGCTCGCCAATGCCATTTATCCCCTGGTAGAAGATGTAAAGCCGCTTGAGACCATCCTTGAAGAATATAAATCTCGATACGAAAAGGGCTGGCTGAAAATGATGCGTTCGAAACTTGGGCTGGCCACTGTAGGCAAAGAGGATGAAACACTCTGCCTGGACCTAATCAAGACATTTGCGAGCACTGAAACCGATATGACGCTGTTCTTCCGCCTGTTGGCCGATGTTGGAGCAGAAACGGATCCGTCAGCGGCTTTGATTACGATTGCGCCTGCCTTTTACAGTCATGAAATTCCTCCTGACGCCAGAAATGCATTTACTGGCTGGTTCACGCAATACCAGGTCCGACTGCAGCAGGAATCCGCAAGTGACGAAGAAAGAAGCGCCACCATGAACCAAGTTAACCCGCTGTATGTTCTGCGCAACTACCTGGCCCAACTCGCTATCGACAAATCTGAGCAAGGCGATCATTCCATGGTGAATGAGTTACTGGACGTATTAAGAAATCCGTACCAGGTCCAGAAATCCGTACCAGGTCCAGGACGGTAAATCCCACCTGGCTGAAAAACGTCCTGATTGGGCCCGAACCCGGCCGGGGTGCTCCATGCTGTCGTGCAGTTCCTGAGATTAATTTGCCTCTCTTGCCGTAGAAAGACGTAGTGATTTAATCTTAGTTATACTATAGCTCCCATAATTGGTAGACAAATTACTATCCATAGGGATACCTGATGCATAAGTTTCTTCTTTTCGTTTTCTACTTTCTGCTACATCCCGTTTCAGCTCAATCTGCATCCGCATTAAAGACTCCCTATGCATACCCTGATTTAGTGATAGGAACCAGTGAGTACTATGTCGTCACAGACGCGGCAACTTGGGAAGACGCAAAGGCATTTGCAGCTGAGCTAGGCGGCAGTCTCGTTGAAATTGACAATGTCGTTGAAAACAGCAAGCTCTACAACTATTTAAAAATAAACGAGGTAGGCGCCGTCGCCCCGGACGGTGGTGGCGCAAAGTATGTGTGGCTGGGGGGAAGTGATGCCGCTGAGGAAGGTCAGTGGGTTTGGCCAAGCAAAAAATCTATAAACTTTAATGAGGATTTTCAGACCTCGTTATGGGGTAGTGGGCAAGGTCACGGAAGTCTTGGCAGCGAGCCTGATAATTTTGACAATCAAGACTGCTTGGCGCTTGGCATGGAGTCGTGGCCTGTTTTTAATCCCGGGTTCTACGGAGAAGCAGGGCAATGGAATGATGTTGATTGCGGTAACAAGTTGCCCTACGTGGTTGAGGTCGATTTGTCAGAGCATTTTACTGAAATAAAACTGAACAGTACCTTCGATAAGTCCTCGGCAAAAAGAGATATACAAGCCGGCATCGCGGTAAAGCGATACAGCGATATTAGCTATACGGCTAACTCACTGGGCACCGACAGGCTGAAAGTGCTTGGTAGATTCAAAACAAAGACCCCGAAAAAGATAGACGTCTATTTTGTCATCAAGAGAGGAAACAGGGTATACCAAGTCATAGATGGTGTCCTGACGGCATGGAGTGGGAGCTTCTCTACCCTTACACCCCTAAT
>RFVC01000130.1 GCA_009922595.1 Gammaproteobacteria bacterium
TTGGCTGCTTCAGGAGAAGCATTATCGGGAATTCCCGACGATATTCAAATTGCTGATATTACTGGCGATTCAGATTTGAGCACATCGGGCAGGCCTCATATAATGTGCCTACGTTTTTACTGACCTTATAACCCCCAGGAAAAAATATGCATAAACCTGTCGCTGTACGAAATATTCCACGGGCTGATCAGTCCGTCATTGATGAACTCGGTTCTATGGGGGTAGCAACAGTCCACGAAGCCCAGGGCCGTGTTGGCCTGATGAAGCCGTACATGCGCCCTGTCTACGAAGGTGAACGCATTGCCGGCAGTGCCGTAACCATCCTAGCCCAGCCAGGCGATAACTGGATGGTCCACGTCGCCATTGAGCTTTGCCAGCCCGGTGACATTATTGTCGCGGGCATTACCGCTGACTGTACCGATGGCTTTTTTGGCGACCTTCTCGCTCACTCCTGCCAGGCCCGCGGTGTGAAAGGCCTGGTTATTGATGCCGGTGTCCGCGACACACTGGATCTGAAGGAAATGGGTTTCCCGGTCTGGTCAAAAGCCATCCATTCCAAGGGTACGGTGAAAGAAACCCTGGGATCGGTCAATATTCCCATCGTCTGTGCCGGCGCACAGGTGAATCCCGGCGACATTATCGTGGCTGACGGTGACGGTGTCTGCGTGGTTGAAAGGCAGCATGCTGAAACAGTACGAGATAAGGGTAAAGCCCGCGAGGAAGCCGAGGTGGCCAAGCGCGAACGCCTGCAAAACGGAGAACTTGGCCTGGACATCTACAATATGCGTCCACGCCTGGAGGAAGCCGGTCTTGTCTACCTTGACTCGCTGGACGACCTGGACAAATAGAATTTCAATTTAAATTATTCGAGGAACTCAGATGAAAGTATTAATGATTGGTCATGGCGCCTTCGCCCAGAAACATATGGACGGTATCGACAATATTGACGGCGCCCAAGTTGTTTCCATCATGGGACGTCGTGAAGACGCCACCCAGGCCGCGGCAGAAGCCAGGGGCATCCCCCACTGGAGCACAGACCTCGATGAGTGCCTGGCCCAGGACGTGGACTGCGCCATTATTACCTCTGCAACACAGGTGCATGCCGAACAGGCCATCAAGTGTCTTGAAGCCGGCAAGCACGTGGAAGTGGAAATTCCAATGGCGGACACGCTGGCCGACGCACAGGCCATTCATGCCGCCCAGCAGAAAACCGGCCTCATAGCCATGGCTGGACACACTCGTCGCTTCAACCCTTCTCACCAGTGGGTGCACAACAAGATCACAGCTGGCGAGCTGAATATTCAGCAGATGGATGTCCAGACTTACTTTTTCCGCCGCTCCAACATGAATGCCAAGGGCGAGCCGCGCAGCTGGGTAGACCACTTGCTCTGGCACCATGCCTGTCACACCGTTGACCTCTTCCAGTACCAGACCGGCGAAACTGTTTCCGAATGCTTTGCCCTGGAAGGTCCTCATCATCCTGAGCTTGGCATTGCTATGGACATGTCTATCGGTATGAAGACTCCTTCCGGTGCTCTATGCACCCTTTCGCTGTCATTCAACAACGACGGTCCGCTGGGCACATTCTTCCGCTACATAGGCGACAACGGTACCTACCTAGCCCGCTACGACGATTTGTTCAACGGTAACGACGAACAGATTGATGTCAGCAATGTTGATGTCAGCATGAACGGCATTGAGCTGCAGGACCGCGAATTCTTTGCCGCCATTGAAGAGGGCCGTGAACCGAATGCCAGCGTTGCCCAGTGTCTACCAGCCATGGAAACACTAGACAGGCTGGAAAAATGCATGGAAGCACAAAAGTAAGAAGTAAAAGCACTGAAACAGGGGCCGGCTTTCCGGCCCTTTCTTTATTGACATTCCATAGTGAGTCAGGAGTAAACCGTGTTAACGAGAAAAATTGGTCCATTTGAAGTCAATGCTATTGGTCTCGGCTGTATGAGCATGTCACATGCCTACGGAACCCCTGACCTGGCCGAGGCTGAGAAAACCCTGCACAGGGCACTGGATATCGGCTACAACTTTCTGGATACGGCAGCGCTTTACGGCTTTGGTAAAAACGAGGAACTGCTTGGAAGAGTGCTGAAAGACCGCAGGAATGAATTCGTTCTAGCCAGCAAGTGCGGCCTGTTCAAGGACAACGAAACCGGCAAACGGCTGATTGATGCCCGCCCGAAAATTATTCGCCAGACCTGTGAAGATGCCCTAAAAAGACTGCAGACGGATGTCATTGACCTTTATTATCTGCACCGCTGGGACCGCAATGTCCCAACGGAAGACAGTGTCGGCGAAATGGGCAGGCTTGTCGAGGAAGGTAAAGTCAGGACCATTGGCATGTCAGAGGTATCAGCCGACACCCTACGCAAGGCACATGCGGTGCATCCCCTCACGGCCCTGCAGACCGAATACTCACTCTGGAGCCGTAATGCTGAAATTGCAGTACTAGATGCCTGCAAGGAACTTGGCATT
>RFVC01000014.1 GCA_009922595.1 Gammaproteobacteria bacterium
ATCGCTCAGCCGCGCAGCATCGCAAAGCCCAAGGAATGCGTCATTTGCAGATTTTATGTTACCGTGGTTATCTGTAAAGACAATCGCATCTGCACCATGTTGATAAAGGATTGCCATCGCCTCGGACAGCTCGGCAGCGATTACCTCAGAGGTGCCATCAACTTCAATCCGACAGAGCAACGTATTGTCGCCCGCAGCACGGAACAGCGATGGGTAGAGCGATACAGATTTATTCTGTCGCTTGGTCGTGACAATCATCGGCCCACCGATGCTGTCACCTGCGCGCGCCACCAAGGTTTCGATGAATTCAACCCGCCGTTTGCCTTCAAATTCAGTGGCAAAGGTGGCGCCAGTTAGACTATCAGCTGTGCCACCCAGCGCCTGCATAATCAGGGCAGGTCCGTTGGAAATGGCGGTCACGTAAAAATTCAGCATTGGCCCAAGTGATGCGCCAAGACAGCCCGTGAAAGCAAAAATGGCCAAGATACCCATGCTTGAATTAGCGGATGCATGGACCCAGAACAGCATGCCAAAACTTACGAGTGTAAGAATAAGCGCTGCTCCCTGTGGGATCCCTACAACGAAAGAGATACCAGCTGTAATTGCGCTGAACAGCAATGTCATGGATAGCAGTAGGTAGGTATTTTTCAGAACCCTGTTGGTTGCAAGGATAGCTTCCTGGCTGCGTGCGCCTCCGGCCATCTGTACATCTGCTCTGAAATCATAATCACTCATTTGTAACTCCGTTTTCGTTAAGATGATGAATGCTCGAAAAATGAAGAAAATTTGTCTTTCTATAAATTGAATATGGGGATAAACCCCGTAAAATCAATGCCTTCATCATACTAAGACCAAGTATAAAAGCAAGATGTTTCAAGGCATTTATGCTGTTGACTGCAGGCTGTATTAAGGTAAGATGCATCCCTTTCCGGAGGGGTGGCAGAGCGGTTGAATGCACCGGTCTTGAAAACCGGCATAGGTTAATAGCCTATCGAGAGTTCGAATCTCTCCTCCTCCGCCAAAAAATAAAACCCGGCTTTTGCCGGGTTTTTATTACCCTCTTCAGGGGAAAACTTGGTTTGAACTCTCTAATCGACCAAATAGCCAGAGGCGATTTGGGATCAACGAGAGGATCCAAGGGGCGATGCCAAGGTAAAGCCCAAATAATCTACAATCCTGTACGCGCCCTCACTCAACCAAGAAGGCATCCGCAGGTGCTTTACTTACATTTTTCTTCAAAAAAATATTAACGACTCAAAGCAAGCGATACCTGGTCATTTTGGAGGGCAATCATGTCAAGAAGGATCTTGCCACTTTCCACAAGATAGGGGTCCGCGTTATCGTCACCCTCGGTGATCGTTTCGTTCCTTTCTACCGGGTCAACACCGGCATTGTTCTGCGCAATATTCTCATCATCAGCATCCGAGTCGGCATCCATTTCCTCGATAGAAGCAAACGGTTCTTCACCCTTGGCGATCCGGCGAATATTAGTTATTTCTAATCGCCAGCGGTCAGCCTCTTCACGTTCTGAAATCAGCGTTGCCTCATTCAGGCTTAACTGGTTTTTCTCTCTGTTGATCATGGCCCGCTCAATCTGCGCTTCGATTAAATTGAAATCAGGGTTGGCTTCAAGCCTGTTTTCATGCAAGTCAGTGAGTGTGGGCACGATAGACTTCAAGTCCGAATAAGGGCGATAGTAGTTAGGGTCAATAGTGTCCCAGGGCAGGGCAGTGGGCAGGGCACTCTCACCGATATCCTCAGCGGTATCATATAGATCTGGCATAACAATGTCAGGCATTACCCCCTTGTGCTGCGTGCTTTCCCCCGAAATACGGTAGAACTTGGCACGGGTAATTTTCATTTGACCCTCACCCAGCGGAATGAGCTCCTGAACTGTGCCTTTGCCGAAGGTCTGGCTGCCCAAGACGATGCCGCGCTGGTAATCCTGGATTGCGCCGGCAAAAATTTCTGAAGCGGAAGCACTAAGCCGATTGACCAGAACGGCGAGCGGACCGTCATAAACCACCTCGGGATCCGAGTCGCCCTGAACGATGTTGTTGCCCTCAGCATCACGAACCTGCACAGTAGGGCCTCGACGTATAAAGAGACCTACTAGCTGGTTGGCTTCGGTAAGCGAGCCGCCTCCGTTGCGACGTAGATCAACCACAACGCCATCAACGCCTTCAGCCTTGAGTTCCTCAAGAAGATTACGGACATCGCGGGTGCTGCTCCGATAGTTGGGATCGCGTCTTTGCAACGCTTCGAAATCAATATAGAAGGTAGGGAGTTCTATCACACCGATCTTGTGCGTTTCACCTTCATATTTAACCTCAACAATTTCCTTGCGGGCTGACTGCTCCTCCAGCTTGACGGTGTCGCGGGTTATGCTGATTTCCTTGGTTTCAATTGCTGAGGAGTCGGACATCACATTGAGTCTTACCACCGTGCCTTTTTCACCGCGGATAAGCTGTACAACATCATCAACACGCCAGCCGACCACGTCCACGTACGGCATATCGCCCTGGGCAACGCCTACGATTCTGTCGGCAGGCTGAAGTTCGCCGCCAAGGTCAGCGGGACCGCCACTGACAATACTGACCACCTTCGTATATTCATTTTCCGTTGTAAGAACAGCGCCAATGCCTTCTAATGAGAGGCGCATGCTCATGTTGAAATTTTCGGCAGCCCTGGGTGCGTAGTACTGCGTATGAGGATCAAACGTCATGGTCATGGCGTCCATGTAGCGCTGGTACACATCGAGGCCATTGGTTTTAAGTACCTGGCTGAGCTGTGAGCGGTAACGTTCGCTCAGTTCTTCACGGATCTCTAGGAGTTCTTTTTCCTCGTCATCCAGCTTCATGGAAAGCACGTTGCTTTTGACACGTTTGCGCCAGAGGTCTGCGAGTTCTTCCTTACTGGCAGCCCATGGCACCTCCGAGCGGTCTACAATGATGTGCTCGTCAATGGTGAAATCCCATTCACTTTCATCCTCTTCAATTCTCTGCAGCGATGAAACCAGTCGTTCCATCAGCCGTTCACGATAACGGTTGAAGATCAGGTAGCCGAATTCGACATCACCTTCAAGGAGCATGTCGTCCAGAATGGTGCGGTACTGCTCAAACTCGTCAATGTCAGCCTGCGTAAAATAGATGCGCGAACCATCTAGGGTCTTGATGAAGCTGTCCAGCAGCTTGCTGGAAAACTCATTATTGAAGTTAATTTCTGAATAGTGGTTACTGGTAAGCTGGCGAATAATGTCCTGGGTTGTTGTGGTGTAGTTCTGCGCAGGCTCTAGTTCCTGGTAGATCGCTTCCACATCAAGTGGAATCTCGTCGGGCAGGTAAAGAGGCTGCTGCGCAATGGCGCCACTGAATGCAATAGATATGGAGAAGCCAACGACCAGTAAAATCCTGGCTAGCTGAGTGTCAGAAAACTTTTTCATAAAACTACTCTGGTAAAACTATTTAACTGCTTTGTAGCTGTACTTGATATGTTGGTTTATACGCAGGCTTTCAAGTAATGATTCAACCATTTGCAAGGGAATAACGTCTTCGGAAAATCAAGAGTGCATTCAAGCCTTTAAGGATCAATATCTTACTATCTTATTCTCGAAATTAGGTAAAAAAATGCATTCTGCCTTCAGATTCCATTCATTCCATCAAGACCTTGATTCTTGCCCTAGTCTGGCTTGATCCTTTTTTTCCTGGCCGAAGCATGGCGTTCGGAGAGCTCCACGTCGATATAGCGATCAGTGATAGCACTGCTACCGTGACCGGCATCATCACGCACGTGTTCCCGAGGACGGTGTTTAACATCTTCCGATATACCGGTGTGGCGAAGCCAATGGACGGTGGCAGCCGTAAGCTGGTCAGCTTCCTCGGTAAAACCTTCCTGGCGCATGGCGATTTGAGCGGCATCAAAACAGGCCTGCACGATACCCCTGATCTGACGTGTACTGGTAATGCCACCCTTACCGCGTGCCTTGTGGATTAGAGGGGTATATTCACCGGGAGAGGGGAGTTCTGGCAGCCCCCTGGCCTTGCGATAACGTTTCAGCGCCCCCAACATGTCATCACTAACAGATATCTGGCGTTCCTTGTTGCCTTTTCCGACGGTCCTGAACCACCAGTTTCCCTCCAGATCACGCTCAAAATCACCCATTTTCGGGGTCCAGCGGTCAGTTTCCACCAGTTCCGAGATACGCAAATACATGCCAAACAGGGCGTTCATAATGAAAAGAGTACGTTCGTGTAAGGTGTCTTCTTTGGACATTTTCTCGGCAGAATCAAGCACATATGACCACTGAAGCTGGGAAAGCCGGCGAATTGGCTTACTGGCCTGGGTTTTACGCAGAAATTTTCCTTTCTGGCGAATCTGGGCCACGGGATTGAATTCCAGGTATTCCTCCTGGATGAGAAAATTACAGAAACTGCTGAGTACACCGAATATGCTCTGAATACCGCTTTGAGAGAGCAAATAGGGCGCTTCACCACCTTTTCCATGTACTACGTAAGGACGCCATACCTTATTAGGCAGCCTTTCCCCGCCTTTTTCGACGAACCTGGCGACATTTTTGTCCCCAATCCATGCATTTGGCGGATCCTTGGCAAATTCTATATAGGCCTCTATGTCTTCCCGACGGACCGTTTTCAGGGATTTTCCGGCTACCAGCCAGCACCAGTGCAGGAAATGCTCGATTTCACGCCTGTACGTGGAAAAAGTATCAGGACTGCCGCGATAGGAATAGAGGAACTCACTGGCAAACTGATAGTCATCAATGGCGTACTCAGGTTCTTCTTCAAGCAGGTGGGCTACCGACGTAATTCTGTGCTTGTATGGATTCTGCATTTTCTCGAGCGTGTCAAAGAAAGGCAGCGGTGCCTTTTTAGTTTGCATTAGAGCCTACCTGTTTTGTATTAATGACGATTAGCATTGGCATATGGCTTTGCAGGTGAGAATAGGCCATTCCGATTTTTGACTCATATTCTAGAAAAATGTCGTAACTAACTGTCAGGGCTAACTATATATGCTAATTGGGCTTTTATTTACCTACGCCTAAAATTTCCGGTAATAAAGATTACCGGAAATAAAGAATGAATTTAAACAGGTACAATTTGATTTATCAAGCAGACTTAATATGCCCTACTGATTTAGTCTCTAGCCTAGTTTCTGGCCTGTCGCATAGTGACAAACTCTTCTGCGGCGGTTGGATGAATACCGATGGTGGCGTCCAGTTGTGATTTGGTCACGCCGCACTTCATGGCAACAGCCAATCCCTGAATAATTTCGCCGGCATCGCAGCCCATCATATGCATGCCAAGCACCTTGTCAGTATCTTTATCTACAATAATCTTCATATAGGTTCGCTCCTCATTTTTGGAGAGCGTATGCTTCAAATGACGGAAATCGCTGTCATAGACCTCTATATTGGAATATGTCTTGGTCGCCTCCTCCTCCGTAAGTCCAACTGTTCCGACATTGGGATGGCTGAATACCGCAGTGGGAATATTGAGATAATCCACAGTTTTACTGGTGCCATTGAACAAATTGGAGGCCAGGACCATGCCTTCTGCCGTGGCAACGGGTGTCAGCGCCAATCGGCCTACCACGTCACCCAGGGCATAGATACCGGGATCAGTAGTCTCAAAATGCTCGTTAACAACAATTGTGCCATCGGGATTGAGCTCTACGGCTGTATTTTTAAGTCCCAGACGCGCCGTATTGGGTTTTCTGCCTGTTGCATAGAGCACGCAATCGACTTCCAGCTTATTGCCTTCGGCAAAAGTTACCAGCAGACCGCTATCGTTTTCGTTGATTTCACTGACATTGCTCTCCATCTGCATGTGGATATGCCGCTGACATTCCTGGAACAGCTTATCGCGGACATCCTTGTCGAAATTCTTGAGGGGTATCTCACCCCGGTATGACAGAGTGGTATCTGATCCAAGACCGGCAAAAATGCTGGCAAATTCGAGAGCGATATAACCGCCGCCCACCACCAGGACTCGTCTGGGAAGTTTAGGAAGATCGAATATCTCGTTGGAAGTAAGGACCAAATCGTTGCCGGGAAATTCAGGAACAAATGGCCAGCCGCCGGTGGCAATAAGTAGATACTTGGCAGTAATAGATTCGCCGTTAACAGTGACCGTATTCTTATCCTCAATATGGGCCCTACCCTTGTATAACTTGACGTTTGAACCTTCCAGAAGGCTGGCATAAATGCCATTAAGACGAGAAATTTCTCTGGTCTTG
Organism: Gammaproteobacteria bacterium; assembly: GCA_009922595.1. Taxonomy (GTDB): domain Bacteria; phylum Pseudomonadota; class Gammaproteobacteria; order Pseudomonadales; family Pseudohongiellaceae; genus Eutrophocola. Next base: position 6,253 of record RFVC01000014.1, read on the forward strand.
TTGTCCCTCAGGGTATCCCAACTGAATTCCGGCACTTCTGCCTGCCAGCCAAAGCCCCTGCTGTCCTGCCAGTCGTAGCGATAATGAGAGGCATAGGTATACAGTTTTTTAGGTACACACCCTACATTCACACAAGTTCCACCCATGTAGAGGTCCTCCGCTATGGCGACCTTTGCTCCGTAGCCGGCGGCCATGCGAGCAGCCCTTACTCCACCCGATCCAGCACCAATCACAAATAAATCAAAATCGTACATCGCTATTCCTCAAGTTATGGCCGTGTAATACAGCGATTATGAGCGGCGCTAAGGCTACTCTTTCTCAACACCAATTCCTATAGTCTAAACATTGACAACACTACCTATTTGTTTTTCTTGGGTTTATCATTCGGATGCACAAAGCTTTGCTTGAATTGGTGATATAAATAGTAATTTAGAAGTGACCCGGTAACACGGCCTGAATGCAGACCTCTCTCCCTCTTAACTTTGAAAAAAGGGCCCCGCAAAAAATAGCCCTAAATGACGCAGCGGTTTTTTATTACCCACATTTTATCGACGCCGCTGAGTCCAAACTCTGTTTTAACCGGTTGCGTGATGAAACATCCTGGCGCCAGGACAGCCTTAACTTTGGGGGCAAGACTGTCCTAATACCCCGATTGCAGGCCTGGTATGGCGACAAAGACGCTGCATATGCCTATTCTGGTCTTGCTCTTTCTCCCAATCCCTGGACACCGATATTGCTAGAACTGAAAATCCTTGTGGAAAAGGCCGCAGACACGCATTTCAACTCGGTCCTACTTAATTACTACCGTGACGGCAAGGATAGCGTGGCCTGGCATAGTGACGATGAAAAAGAGCTCGGGGTAAACCCGGTAATCGCCTCGTTGAGCCTAGGCATAACGCGCCGCTTCGAATTAAGGCACCGTAAGCGGGATGTGCCTAAATCGGTTTTTGAGCTCGAAAATGGTAGCTTATTACTCATGGGGCCCGGCATTCAGGAAAACTGGCATCACCAGGTTCCCAAGCAGCCTGGCCTGATAGGCGAGCGAATAAACCTGACCTTCCGCAAAATTTATAGCTAGCAGACCGAAGTCCGACGGGAATTTTGCTAAAATTACTCACAGGAAATAAATTAACCTGGTTGTTGAAGTGAAACGAATACCCTTAGCAGTATTCCTGCTCATATGCTGCCTGCCTGCACAGGCCGAGTATGTGCGTGGCACAGGCGGCATGGTGGCTTCTCGCTCTGACCTTGCATCTAAGGTAGGCAGTTCCATTCTCATGAAAGGCGGCAATGCCATTGATGCGGCTGTGGCTACCGGATTTGCCCTGGCCGTCACCTATCCTTCGGCAGGCAACCTTGGTGGCGGAGGCTTCATGGTGCTTTCACGCCCTGACGGTGAAGTGTTGACGCTGGATTTCCGGGAAAAAGCCCCTGAAGCGGCGCATCGAGATATGTTTTTGGACAGTGATGGCAACGTTGACCGTCAACTCGCCCGAGCCAGCAGGCAGTCTTCTGGCGTGCCTGGTACGGTTGCAGGCCTGCTCGAAGCCCTGAACAAGTATGGCACCATGACGCCCGCAGAAGTTATTGCCCCAGCCATATCCCTAGCAGAGGAAGGCTTTAAGCTGAACGAGGACATCGCCCTTCAGTTCAGGGGTCAGTTCAATAATTTCCGAAAGTACCCTGCATCGCTGGCAAAATTTTCAAACGATGGGACTCTCTATAGCGCCGGCGACCTCTGGCAGCAACCCAGTCTTGCAAGAACTCTGAAAGCTGTCGCCGAAAACGGCAGGGATGGTTTTTACAAGGGGGGCATTGCCGATCTCATCGTTGCGGATATGGTTGCCAATGACGGTCTGATTACGCATCAGGATCTTCAGGATTACGAACCCGTCTGGCGTGCGCCCATTCATGGGACATATCGCGGCTATGAAATCTGGTCAATGCCGCCTCCCTCTTCCGGCGGTGTTTTGCTTGTCCAGATGCTGAACATGTTAGAGCCCTTTGATCTTGGTCAACTCGGTTATGGAAAAGTGGAAACCGTTCACCTGATGATAGAGGCACAGCGCCGCGCTTATGCTGACCGCGCGCAGCATCTCGGAGATCCGGATTTTGCGGATATTCCGTCTCAGCGTTTAATCCAGAAAGAGTACGCCCTGCAGCGTTTTGCTAATTTCGATTCCGAGGTGGCAGGAGACAGTGCCGACATCACGGCTGGAAACTGGGTCAACGAAAGTCCTGACACAACGCATTATTCAGTCATCGATTACGAGGGCAACGCTGTTGCCATTACAACCACACTAAACAGTTCCTACGGCAACAAGATTGTGGTCGAGGGCGCAGGCTTTTTGCTAAACAATGAAATGGATGATTTTTCCAGCAAGCCGAACACGGCAAATATCTACGGACTAATTGGGCGTGAGGCTAACGAAATACAGCCAGGCAAACGTATGCTGAGCTCCATGACACCAACAGTCGTCACTAAAGATAACCAGCCTGTGCTCATCACGGGTTCACCGGGCGGAGCCACTATCATTAACACCGTACTGCAGGTCGTCATCAATGTAATTGATCATGAGATGACTATAGAAGAGGCGGTAACCAGCCCCCGTCTTCATCACCAGTGGCAGCCAGATGCGGTGCGCTATGAAACTGGCGCCTTTTCTGATGACGTGCGCGCTCAACTCGAAGCCATGGGACACAAAAACCTAAATGGTTCACGCTTTCCCATTGGCGATGCGAATTCGATTTATATAGGTGAAGGATACTTTGAGGGCGTTTCCGATCCCCGCAACGTTGGCGGTGCCGCTGGCTTTTAGCAAGCCCGCGTTCAATCACATAGCCAGAGTCTTTCCCAATTACCTCTGTTTTGGCATGTATACTTCTATTTGTCCTCTTGCCCTGGCCTCAATGTCATCCTTTTGAACTCCGTTTCCTTTTTTCGCGTAGTCCAAACTACGCTGCCAATGACTGCCATATGAAAAGCCTCATCCAGCAGCCTGATAATCAGGAAAACCTTTTCGCCAGGTTTAAATTGAACTTGCGTGGAAATAAACAAACCGCCACCGCGGATAAGGCATATAGCAGACTGAAAGCGTTATGACATCCTGGTAATGCAGGTAAAAGAATCGCTGCTTGTCCACGCAGACAGCTCCGGAAATTTAAGTGAAAAAGTGCCTAGCCTCGAGCGGTCTGGGCCCAATGATAAAAAAGCGTCTCAACGACCAGCGCCGGATTTGGATTTGATGTGCTTAGCGCTGCCCTTTTGGCCTGCAATAGTTCGCGGTAAAACTCATGTAATGCCTGCAGTGTAGTACGACTTTGGAAATGTTTGGCAAGATGCTGAAAATCATGATCATGAAGAGAAGACTGGTTATTTCCCGAGCTGGCCTGGACGTGAGCGAGAATATCTGAAGTGCAAAGCAGCATTCCTTCTATATTGTCCTGCAGCGAGAAATCTTCGCAGGATTTCGCAGCCAATGAAATGTCCATTTCTCCGGACAGCAGTTTTTCCATAACGCCATGCAGAACAGTTCTGTCTTGCAAGGCTTCATCATCGGCATATTGAAGGGCACGCAGTGGAATGTTGTTTGCCATTCGCAGCAATTCTGCTGGCGAAGCGTAGATATTTTTGGCCTCAAGCCACGGAATGACTTTCTCTGCAGACGGTCGATTGAACTTGACGGCATGGCAGCGACTACGGATCGTTGCCATCAGCAACGCCGGTTGATGCGAAACCAGGATTATTAATGTGTTTTGAGCGGGTTCTTCGAGGACTTTCAGCAACGCATTCGCGCTGTTGGTATTCATCGCCTCAGCAGGCCTGAAAATGACCACCTTGTATCCGCCCCGCTGCGATGTCTGGGTGATAAACTCAATCGTGTTCCTGACCTGCTCTATTTTTATTTCATTCGAGTCTTCCGGTTGGATCAGCCTCAGATCAGGGTGGCTGCCTGCTGAGAATAATTCACAGTCACGGCATGATAAACAGGGCTGATCATTCTGCTTCGATGAACAAAGTAGGTAATGACCAAAATGCATGGCCAGCATTAATTTGCCTAGCCCCAGCTGACCACCAAAAAGATAAGCATGGGCAAGCTTGCTGCTGCTTTCAAGATTGATGAGTTGGGAATATTCCTTTTCCAGCCATGGCAGCAGCTCTGTTTTATATCCGGCCGGGTTCACTGCTGCAGCTCCAGTTTTAGACCAAAGGCGTTATTAACTTCTTCAACGATTGCGCGATGGATATCCTCTACGTTTCCTGAGGCATCTATCAGCTTACGGATATCTGGTGTTGCCGCAGCCAACTGCCTGAAACCTTCCCTGACACTTGACTGGTATTCCAGTCCCTTTTGCTCAAAGCGGTCTTCTGCGCCTCCTCTTGCCTCAGCTCTTTGCAAGGAGATTGCAGGGTCAATGTCGAGAATAAGGGTAAGATCGGGGCTGAAATCTCCGACGACTTGCCGGTGAATTTTCTCAACCACTTCTAGTCCTAGCTGCCCCGCTACGCCCTGGAAAGCTCTTGAGGAGTCGGCAAATCGATCCGAGATTACCCAGGTTCCTTGAGTAATGGACGGCTTGATCGTTTCGAGGATATGTGAGCGCCGGGCAGCATAAATCAGGAGCAGCTCTGTCATGTCATCCCACCGGTCAGCATCCCCTTCCACTATCAGGTGGCGGATTTCCTCTGCGCCTGGCGATCCTCCAGGTTCGCGCGTCAGGATCACATCCAGACCTGAGGCTGATACCGCCTGCTGAAGCAGTCGGCTTTGAACACCTTTGCCTGCCCCATCAACCCCTTCAAAAACGATAAAGGCGCCCTTTTGTGATTTGCCATCCATTTCTTTTACTGCCTGTTGCCTAACTGGTACTGCTCAACTGCCTGTTCATGCTCTTCCAGTGTGCTTGAAAAATAGTGACTGCCATCTCCCTTGGCAACGAAATAAAGTGTATCACTCTGGTCAGGATGAAGGCTGGCAAAAATTGATTCCCGGCCGGGCAATGCGATTGGCGTTGGTGGAAGACCGTCAATCCGGTAAGTGTTGTAGGGAGTCATTGCGCGCAAATCGTCACGAGTGAGGTTGCCGTCAAAAGCCTCGCCCAGGCCGTAGATAACCGTTGGGTCTGTTTGCAGACGCATACCCTGCTGCAGGCGGCGAATAAATACTCCTGATATCTGCTGTCTCTCCGAGGCCAGCCCCGTTTCTTTTTCTATAATGGACGCCATTATCAAGGCCTCAAATGAATTCTCATAAGGAAGCCCCGCATCCCGTGCTTCCCAAAGTTCCACAAGCGTCTCCTCCATCATGTTTTTGGCCCTGATCAAAATCTCGCTGTCTGTGGTTCCGCGGGAGAAATTGTAGGTATCGGGAAATGCCAGGCCTTCCGGATAATAGGGACTTTGGAAAAGCGCTTGGAGTTCATCCTTGTCACCGGATTCGAGTGTTGACTGAACCATAGGATGTGCCTGTATTTCTTCCAGCGACTGGGACAGGGTCCATCCCTCAAGCAACACTACCTGGTGAAAAATCACATCGCCGGAAATCAGCATCTGGAGAAATTCACGACTGTTCATCCCGGGGCTTAATTCATACTCTCCTGCCTGGATCTGACTGACTTTGCCGCTGAGTCTTCCATAAAGTCGAATATCGAAAGAGTTAGATACTAGTCCCTGTTCGGCCAGGTTGTTTACTACATTGGTAAAAGTACTTCCTGAACTGACATTGATCAGCCTGCTTTCTTCAATCGGAAAAGCCGCGTTTATATTGAGGAGAAAAAATACACCGCGAAGGACTGCGCATACTATCAGGATATACAACCAGAGTATCACGCGCTGTTTGCTGATTATCATCACGTCGAATTAGCCGGTTAAAAGATCGTGAAATACATTCCTGGCGCGTTCTGTAAAGCTACCGCTCTGACCAACTTTGAAGTCCAGTCTCTTCTCGCCGAACCGTATCCTGCTGACAGGCCACACGCCAAAAACACTATTGCAGAGAAACACCTCATCACTCTTTTCCAGAACCTCCAGCGTGGACTTGTTACTTAATTTGGTGCCAGGAATTTCTTTAATGATTTTGTTACGCATGATGCCTTCCACTCCGGCCTCGTTAAGATCGGGTGTATAAAGGCTGTCCTTTACGGCCCAGAAAATATTGCTGCGGGTTCCTTCCAGAATATTTCCTTCATGATCAAGCATAAGCCCTTCCATCGAATCATCATCTGGCCATTCCATAGAGGCAATAACTTGTTCGAGGCGGTTCAGGTGTTTTATCCCCGCGAGAACTGACTGTGAAGCAAGCCGCTGCTGGCAGACAAAAACGCTCACACCGTTTTCTGCATTACTGCCGTAATCAGGCGGAGGATGAAGTGTGAGAATGCGTCTACCTTCGACATTGTTTCCAGGCCTGTAGCCGCGCCCGCCGCTGCCGCGTGTCAGAATGATTTTCAGTACACCGCTATCCGGTAAATCGGAAGAAAGTAATTCGATATCCTGCAGCAGATCGCTACGGTCAAACTCGATATTAAGGCGCCCGGCTCCATGCTCCAGGCGATCGAAGTGCTCTTCGAGTAATACTGGCGTGGCAGCATGGATAAGGATTGTTTCGAAAAGGCCATCTCCGTACGCCAGCCCTCTGTCATCAGCAGGAATGCTATCGGTTTTTACGCCATTAACGATCATAGTGGTTAGTCAAGTTATGGCGAAGTATCGCCAATTAGATCCGCGAGAAGATCAGCGTGCCGTTGGTGCCACCGAAGCCGAAAGAATTTGACATCACCGAGGTAACCTCGGCGTCCCTGGCCGTATTCGGCACATAATCAAGGTCACAACCTTCACCCGGATTCTCCAGGTTTATTGTCGGCGGCAGCACATTGTCCTGCAGACTCTTGATAGAGAATATGGCTTCCACTGCTCCGGTAGCACCAAGTGAATGTCCGATCATAGACTTGATGGAACTGACAGCAACAGAACTGCTGTGATTACCAAATACATGCTTGATGGCCATGGTTTCAGCGACATCACCGGCAATGGTTGAGGTGCCATGCGCGTTAATATACTGGATATCCTCAGCATTCATTCCTGCATCATTCAGCGCATTCTGCATACATGACGCCGCGCCGGCGCCATTTTCTGCAGGTGACGTAATGTGGAAGGCATCCCCGCTCATACCAAAGCCTCTTACTTCAGCATAGATGGTGGCTCCACGTTTCTTTGCGGCCTCATATTCCTCAAGCACCAGGATGGCGGCGCCTTCACTGAGCACAAAGCCATCGCGGTCGGCATCCCAGGGCCGACTGGCCCCTGCTGGATTATCGTTGCGGCTTGACAGCGCCCTGGCGGCACAGAAACCGGCAAGACCGGCCTTTGAAATCGGTTTTTCTGCACCACCCGCAACCATAACGTCTGCATCTCCGTAAGCAATGGTGCGTGCAGCCAGCCCTATGCAGTGGGTGCCTGTTGTACAGGCAGTCGCAACCGCCAGGTTCGGTCCCTGCAGGTTAAATTCAATAGAGAGGATCCCGGATATCATGTTAATGATCGAGCCGGGCACAAAGAACGGCGTAACTTTCCTGGGTCCGTTCTCGTTCAGCAGCATAACCGTGTCTTCAATATTGGTAATACCGCCGATCCCAGAGCCAATCGCCACTCCCATGCGCTGGGGGTAATAAACCCCTTCAGCAATGCCGGCATCGTTCATCGCCTGTTTGCCAGCTGCCATGCCGAAATGGAGAAAGCCGTCCATGCGCCTTGCTTCCTTTAACGGCATGTAATCCGTGACTTCAAAATTTTTAATCATTCCCCCGAAACGGGTGGTGTAGGCAGAGGCATCGAAATGCTCAATTTCGGTGATACCGCTTACACCTTCTTTCAGGGCCTGCCAGGTTTCGTCCACTGAATTACCTACCGGCGTCAAGGCGCCCATCCCGGTAATTACAACTCTTTTCTTGCTCAACGCACTAACCTCAACAAGCCTGAATCTTTCGGATTACTATACTTAATTATTTTGCCTTTAAACAACTGGCTTCTTTGTCATGAGAAATATAGGACGGGCAATAAAAAAGCTACTTCCGTGTTGCCGGAAGTAGCTTTGTTACATGAATTGGTTTCTTGCTTATAGGTGTTCGTTGACGTAATTGATAGCCAACTGAACAGTTGTAATTTTTTCAGCTTCCTCGTCAGGAATTTCTGTTTCGAATTCTTCTTCTAGGGCCATGACAAGTTCAACTGTGTCTAGTGAGTCAGCTCCCAGGTCCTCAACGAATGAGGATTCATCTTTAACTTCGTCTTCGTTCACACCGAGTTGTTCCGCGACAATCTTTTTAACTCGTTCTTCAACGCTACTCATATGTTTCCTAGCTCCTGGTAGACTTAAGGTTATATTTTATTATTTAAGATAAGCCGCTTTAAAATTAGACAGCCCGTACCCTACGTTTCGCGCAGTTTACCGTAACTTTCTTCAATTTGTAATCTTAAAAATCCGTTAATTTTTCGGCCTTAACCCATGTACATTCCACCATTGACATGGATAGTTTCTCCCGTGATGTAGCCTGCCTGGTCGGAGGCCAGAAAGCCCACAACAGCGGCGATTTCGGCAGGCTGGCCATAGCGGCCAAGCGGTATTTTCGACAACAGAGCCTGGGTCTGTTCCTCACCGAGTTCACGAGTCATGTCGGTATCAATGAACCCTGGGGCAACCGAATTAACGGTAATTCCCCTCGTACCGATTTCCATGGCTAGTGCTCTGGAAAAGCCCTCGAGACCAGCCTTGGCGGCGGCATAGTTGGACTGGCCAATATTACCGCTGGAACCAACCACTGAACTGATACTGATAATGCGCCCCCAGCGCGACTTGGTCATTCCCCGGACTAGCGCCTTGGACATTCGGTATATAGAACTGAGGTTGGTATTGATGACCTGGTCCCATTCGTCACTCTTCATACGCATAAGAATATTGTCGCGTGTGATGCCGGCATTATTGACAAGAATATCGACAGCGCCGAACTCTTGCTGCACGGTTTTAACAAATCCCTCAATGGAGGCCTCGGAGGAAACATCCAGGCTGTAACCCTTTCCTGTAATACGGTTTTCCTGCAGGTATGCCGTTATTTTCTCAGCACCTGCCTCGGATGTGGCTGTTCCCAGAACCGTGGCACTCTTGCCCAGTTCTAACGCTATGGCCTGTCCTATACCGCGGCTGGCGCCGGTTACAACAGCTATTTTTAAAGCTGACTCGGTCATAATGACTAATCCTTTTTAGCTACCTGCAAATTCCAGAGCAGAGACAAGACTGGCATTGTCGTTTGCCGATGCCACTTCCATATCAGGCTGAATACGCTTGTTCAGCCCGTTCAATACCTTGCCCGGGCCTATTTCCAGCACCTTGCTGATACCATCAGTGGCAAATTGATTAATGGTGTCTACCCAGGGAACCGGGTTAAAAATCTGACTAACCAGATTCTGCCTAATCTGTTCAGGATCCGATTCTTTTACGGGGCCAAAGTTCTGCAGCACTGGTATAGCCGGAGCCTGCATTTCCACGCTGGCCAGGTCGCCGGCAAACTTCTCAGCAGCAGGTTTCATGAGAACCGAATGGAAAGGCGCACTGACAGGAAGTGGCAGCGCACGCTTGGCTCCTGCTTCCTTGCATAGCTCACCGGCGCGATTTACAGCGTCTGTATGACCTGCAATCACCACCTGTCCGGGTGAATTGAAGTTAACGGCGGCAACCTCCTCACCCTGACCGGCCTCTTTACAGGCGGCAATAACCTTATCGTCATCCAGTCCCATAATGGCCGCCATCGCACCGGCCCCGAGTGGGACAGCACTTTGCATGTACTGACCGCGTTTCTGGACCAGTGCGACTGCATCTGCAAATTGGATAACCCCTGCGCAGGTGAGCGCGGAATATTCGCCCAGGCTGTGCCCGGCCATAATGGCAGGTACGACCCCATCCTGATCGCGGTAGAGCCGCCAGAGGGCGACAGACGCTGTCAGTATTGCAGGTTGGGTGATATGGGTTTTGGCGAGCTCTGTGTCCGGACCGGCCTGGATCAGATCCCAGAGGTCGTAGTCCAGCACTGCGCTGGCCTCTGTGAAGGTGTTTCTGATAAGGATATTGTCGGAAAAGTCGCCAAGCATGCCCACTTTCTGTGAGCCCTGCCCGGGAAATACAACACCAAGTTTTGAATTCTGCATGTTTGCTGTTGATCTCGTCAGGTTTTACTTGCCAGTTAAAACAGAAAGCAGCCCAATGAGCTGCTTTCCTTTTTTATTTTTTTACCTGGATTCCTAGCAGGCAGTAATCAGTCATCGTCGTTCCTGACGATCTGTCTGCCCTTGAAAAAACCATCGGGCGTCATGTGGTGACGACGATGCCTTTCACCAGTTTCTGCATCAGTTGAGATGGTGGCAATGCCCAGTGAGTCATGCGTACGACGCTTGTTGCGCTTGGAGCGAGATACCTTGTTCTTTTGAACGGCCATGGCGTTAAACCTCTGTCTTGTTAATCAGTCTTGAAAAAGCCACTCAGGTCTTTTTCTTTAATTCTTCTTTAAGTGCTGCCAGTTGCTCCAGCCCCTGGATATTGCCCTGACCTTTCGGTACGGCTTTCTCTGCACTTTGCTTTAGTTGATTGAGCCTGTCACTGCAGTTGTCGTCATCATGGCTGGCGACAATGGGCAGGTCCATAATCAGCTCATCTTCCAAAACGGCAAGCAGATCCAGTTGATCCTCAATGCAACTGACTACTTCTAGCTCTGTGCCGAACTGTTCGGCAATTTCCCTTGCGTTTGCCTCATCCTCGGCGATACGCAGAATGAACTCCGACGCCAGTTCAACTGTTACAGCTTCCAGGCAACGCTGGCATTGCATCTTCACCGTGGCGTGTACTGTGCCACTGAGCCTGTCAATGCCGTTTTCATCACTGTCAAAGCTTAAACAAAACTCTGCCTGTCCATGATTATCATGCAGGTACTCGCTTAAGCGCTGGAGTTTGCCAAGAGGTATGGAGCTGTTTATTGTTCCGTTCCTTTGACACATTTTGCGTGCCACTACACGCTCTGGGAACGGGTCAATCGACATAGGCGCGCATGATAGGGATGAAGGACCCTTCTGTCAAAGAAATTTGGCAGTTTTCACCGCAAACTCATTGATTATACTTGGAATGTTATGAAACTTGTCCTGGCCTCATCTTCGCCCGCCCGTAAGCAGTTACTGAACCAGTTGGGGCTCCCCTTCGAAACATTTTCTCCGGATATCGATGAATCTGCCCTGCCGAATGAAAATACCGAGCAGTATGTGGCCAGGCTTGCCCTTGAAAAGGCCAGAACCGGCCTGGATGGCTCTCAAGATGACCTGATAATCGGCTCAGACCAGGCCTGCACGCTCAACGGACTGATTCTGGGCAAGCCAGGCACCCGGGATGCCGCCATCAAGCATCTGAAACTGTGTTCCGGCAACTGGCTGCAATTTCACACGGGCCTGGCTGTAATTAACTCTGAGACTGCCAAAGAACAGGTGGTAGTGGAAACCTACCGGGTACTCTTCAGGCAGCTATCAGCAGAGGAAATTGAATACTATCTTAACCTGGACAATCCGCTGGCCTGTGCAGGCTGTTTTAAAGCCGAGGCTGCAGGAATCATGCTGTTCGAACGTATGGAGGGTGATGATTTCAATACCCTGTTGGGCTTGCCGTTAATCAGGCTGGTCAGCCTCCTGCGAAATGAGGGCTTTAACCCCCTCCTTCCTGCAAAATCCTGATTGCAGCACTGAATCGAGGTTCATAATCAGCGGTAAAGGACATTGTTTGCCCTGTCGCCGGATGGTTGAAGCTGATTTCATGGGCATGCAGGCATAGCCGTTTTATCCCGAGTTCCCTGAAAAAACGCCGTTTTTCTGGACTGCTGTACTTGTCATCGCCGACTATAGGATGGCCAGACAGCTGGGCATGCACCCTGATCTGGTGTGTTCTGCCTGTCAGGGGTTTTGCCTCAACCAGGGTGACAGTGTCAAAACGCTCCAAAATGGCAAAATGCGTGCGCGCGGCCTTTCCTGCCTGGGATACGTTAACAAACCTTTCTCCCCCCTGTGCTGGCTGCCGCTCCAGCGCAGCGCTGATTTCGGTGATATTGGAAGGCCACTCCCCCTCCACCAGCGCGTGGTAAATCTTGGTGACCTGCCCCTCTTTGAATTGTGATGACAGTTTCTTGAGGGCACTGGCTCTACGGGCAATGAGCAGGCATCCAGAGGTGCCTTTATCCAATCGGTGGACCAGTTCCAGGCGCTCCAGCCCCGGTTTCATGAAGCGGAGAGATTCTATGAGGCCGGTTTTCACTCCAGTGCCCGCATGCACAGCGACTCCGGCGGGTTTATTCACAACCAGCAGGTCATCGTCTTCGTACAGAACAGCCTCTTGCAGGACATCCTGGAGCTCCTTGCCCGGGGGCATTGGTTTTGATCTGTCGGCGACTCGGATGGGGGGAATTCGAACCAGATCCTCTTCCTGGAGCTTGTATTCGGGTTTTACGCGTTTTTTATTTACCCGTACCTCACCCTTTCGGATAATGCGGTAAATACGGGACTTTGGGACACCTTTCAGCCGGGTCAGCAGGAAGTTATCAAGGCGTTGCCCCGCATGGGCTTTGCCGATTTCCTGGAAGGTTACTGCCGTTTCGGAAGCCATTTCACTGCTCGAAGACTGGTTCACACAAAAACTCCTGGAATGTGTAGGGAGATTATACCTGCTCTCCAGTATCATTGTTCCAGTGGTACTCCAGTAGTTTCGCCTAAATCATTGAAGAAGCAGGAATTTACTGCTATATTTCACCATTCGCGAGCCTACAGGCGAATTAAAGAAGCTATTCTGTTAGGCACTTAAGACGTCCTGCACCCTGATTTGTACAGATTTGGCAGGACCTGATGTTTCAGCCCCGGTATTGCGAGGCCTGAAAGCAAAGAATCCAAAGGCATAGAACAAAGTAGAGAAACAAACAGATTTAGAAAAAAAGAAGAGCTGGATCCAGATGGGTCCTGCTAAACAGAATAACCCCCGGAATGGCCGGGTGAGAAATACAGAAAATCACTACAATGGATTAAGCCGCATAGCGCGGACAGGAGTTTAGGCAGCTTTGGCCGGGAAAATCTCGAAAGCTGCATAGAACAGGCACAAAAAGAAGATAACTAACAGGATTGTATAATCAGTGGCAGCCCAAGGCTGCATTCTGAAAGCCATTACAACGGCATATAAAGCAAGAAATCCAGGTACAACGACGAAACCCATCTAAAAGCAACATAAGCCATACCGGGTTTTAAGAAGCATTAACAGCAGCAAGTATGCAAAATCCCCAGAAAAACGGGGTTTGGCGTAGAAAAGAAACCGTTAATGGGCCTGGACAGGGCAACACCACTGAATTAAGCAGCAAATGTATTGCTATGCTGCCTATTTACCTTCTCATAATGCCATTAAAGCTAATATAATCAAAAAGTTATAAGCTTTAATTAATCCAGATTATCGAATCTCACCCTGCTTTTCCCTAACGGAGAAGTACGGCATGAAAAGAATGCTAATCAATGCAACTCAAAAAGAGGAGTTGCGAGTCGCCCTGGTCGATGGCCAGAAACTATATGACCTGGACATTGAGAATCGCGCCAGGGTTCAGAAAAAGGCCAATATATACAAAGGCCGCATTACCCGCATAGAACCCAGCCTGGAGGCAGCTTTCGTCAATTTTGGCGCAGACAGGCACGGCTTCCTGCCCCTGAAGGAAATATCCAAGGAGTATTTTTCCAAGCAGCCAAATGAAATCACTGGCCGTATCAATATCAAGGATGTGGTTAAGGAAGGTATTGAGGTGATTGTCCAGGTGGACAAAGAAGAACGAGGCAATAAGGGTGCTGCCCTCACCACGATGATTTCACTGGCAGGCCGCTATCTTGTTCTGATGCCGAATAACCCCCGCGCTGGTGGTATTTCAAGGCGCATTGAAGGTGATGAGCGTACCGATTTGAGGGAAGCCCTGAGTTCGTTGAAGCTTCCTGATGGCATGGGCACTATTGTCCGTACTGCTGGTGTAGGCAAGGCTTCCGAGGAACTGCAGTGGGATTTGGATTACCTACTCCAGCTCTGGAGCTCTATAAAGAAAGCAGCCGACGAGCGTGAAGCCCCCTTTCTGATTTTCCAAGAAAGCAACGTGATTCTTCGCGCTATTAGGGATTACCTCCGCCAGGATATTGGTGAAGTAATCCTGGACACTTCTGAGACTTTTGAAGAAGCCAAGAATTTCATTCGCCAGGTAATGCCGCAGTATGAAGACAGGGTCAAACTTTACGATGGCAAGGTCCCCTTGTTCACCAATTTTCAGATTGAGACACAAATTGAGACTGCGTTTGAACGCGAAGTGAAGCTGCCATCAGGAGGCTCCATCGTAATTGACCCAACTGAGGCCCTTATTTCCATAGATATCAACTCTTCCAGGGCTACTCGTGGTTCAGATATAGAAGAAACTGCACTGCAGACGAATCTCGAGGCGGCTGACGAAATAGCTCGCCAGATGCGTTTGAGAGACCTAGGTGGTCTTGCCGTGATCGATTTTATCGACATGATGTCGCAGAAAAACCAGCGCGAAGTTGAAAACCGTATGCGCGATGCACTGGCTATGGACCGTGCTCGTGTCCAGGTTGGCCGTATTTCACGCTTTGGACTGCTGGAGATGTCCAGACAACGTCTGCGTCCCTCCCTGGGTGAAACCAGCGCTATTGTCTGCCCACGCTGTAACGGCCAGGGTAGCATCAGGGACATTGAGTCACTTGCACTGTCTATCTTGCGTATTGTTGAGGAAGAGGCGAACAAGAGTAATTCAAGGGAAGTACGCGCCATTGTCCCGATTAGCGTGTCTTCGTATTTGCTGAACGAGAAAAGGGAGGTCATTGCGACTATTGAATCCCAGAGCAACACGAAGGTTATCATCATCCCGAATCCGAATATGGATACGCCTCACTACCAAGTTCAGAATATTGCCGACGATACGGGTGAGCGCAGCTACAATATCCAGTCTGAAGACGAAGAAGAAATTGACGAGTTTCTTCCAAAGCAACCAGAAACCTTTGATAAAGCTGCCGTCAAAGCACCACATATGACGGCAGTTGCTCCACCTACCGTGACTGTTGCTGAAGGTAAATCTGAAGGTGGACTGCTCTCGAGTATTTCAGCGGCTCTGGGCAGTTTGTTTAGCCACTCCGCCAATGATCAGGAGTCCACTAAAGCATATCAAACTAAGACAAAGGAAAAAACAGCGCGGCAGAGCCGAGGCAAAAAACGTCACGGCCAGGAAGAGCATTCACGTAAGCGCTCTGCCAGAAGGCAGGATAAACAGGCAGAAAGCCAGAGAAAGGGGAAACAGCCCCATAGAGAAGATGCCCAGCAAAATAAGGAGGACGGAAAGAAAACAGAAGCCAGAAAAGGTCGTGGCCGAGGTCGGACTGCAGACAATCGTGACAGGGCAGCTGCCATCAATGAACAGACCTCTCAACCCAAAGACGAATCAGTAACTGATAAGCCTGCAGAAAGCAAGAGTCGCCCTCGCAAACGTCCGGCAGAACAGAAACAAAAACAGCCACGGCAAAGACAACGCGGCCAGCGTGAGGACAATCAGAACTCACAGGCTGGACAACAGACTGCAAATATAGCAGGAAAAGCTTCCAATGGTAGTGCAGCTGCCGAAAATGCAATTAATGAACAGGTAACAAACCAAGCAGCTCCTGAGAGCAGCACTTTGCCTATGGAAGCGCCAGCGAAAGAAGTGATGGTGCGAAATCAGCCAGCGGCGACGTCGGAAGAAGCAGCCAGGGACACTGTCAGCCAGGTTGACATTGATGTAACAGAACCAAAGGTAACTTCCTCATCCTTGGAACAGCCGTCCGCTGCCGCAAACGAATCTGCCCCGACCGACCAGCCCTCAGGTCAGCAAGTACAGGCTGATGTTGGTTCAGAGCCTGCACGTGTAAATGAAAATGTCTCTGAAGTGAAGCCAGTGGAAGCTCAACCTGCGCCACAAAACCCCCCTGCTTCTGTAGAACCGCCTGTTACAGTGGGTCAGCCTGAACAGACAGAAGCCAGTTACGCTGGACCGCCAGCTACCAGGAACAAGCAGCGCGCTCCAAATGATCCTCGTAACAGGCATGCGCAGGCCGCTAAAGTTGAACCGCTACCGAATTCGGCAATTGAAAGTGATGTCGGCCAAATGGCTGAAGCAACACCGGAGCCTTCTATAGTTTTGCCCGAGAACTCAGGCAATAACTCCGGTTCAGCTTCTGAAGTAAATGAAATAAAACCTGCGGATTAATCCCCGTCGAACTGCAGAGTAAAATCAACAACCACGTTGTTGTTGATGCTCGGCAGTCCGGCAATTTCCCTTAACTGCTCCACAGCGGCGCCCAGGCCAAATGTAGCGGCGTTGATTATCAGCGGCTTGGCAAGCACCACCTGAATACTTCCCCCCGCGAGCTTGGTCGTCGAAACATCGATATTTATGCTTTGTTCTGCGCCATGCAGACTAACAGAAATTTCGTAAGAGCGGAGTATATTTTCACCGGGCATGAGGTTATCAAGCAGTCGCGCGTCCGCCTCAAGACTGACGGTTGCAAGCGGGTAAGTGGAAACCTGAAAAACAATATCACGCATTCGTTCATTTCGAATATCAATCGCGGTATCAACACTGCCGAGACTTATCGTAACTTCTGCCGCACCGTTATCCGCAATGCTGCCGGATAATTCTCCAAATGTATTCACTTCTGAAACGGCGCTGGCTTTGCTCGTGACGTAAAAAAGAGATGAATTTTCAGGATTCAGGGTCCATGAAGCTAATACCGGTTGAGTAAATAACAAGCAGATAAAACAAGCTGGCTTCAGATAACTCGGAGAGATAAATTTCTTCATTGGCATTCTCCACATGATTTTGGTTTCTTGGACTAAAACTGCACTTCAGGGCAGTCATTATAATGATGTATTAGCGCTATTAAAGGAGTGTTTCCAGTTCCGGCAGGGCCTCAAAAAGGTCAGCAACCAGCCCATAGTCCGCCACCTGGAAGATGGGGGCTTCGGGATCATTGTTGATGGCGACGATGACCTTGCTGTCTTTCATGCCCGCCAAATGCTGAATAGCTCCGGAAATTCCAACAGCAATATAAAGGTTTGGCGCCACAATTTTGCCTGTCTGGCCAACCTGTAGTTCATTGCCGACATAACCAGCATCCACTGCCGCCCTGGAGGCACCGATAGCTGCGCCTAGTTTATCGGCAATGTTTTCCAGTATCTGGAAATTTTCTGCGCTGCCAAGACCTCTTCCACCGGAAATAACCACTGATGCTGAATTCAGTTCAGGGCGCTCTGTAGTGGACAGACTTTCACCGACAAACTCGCTCAAGTCCTGTGAAATGATGCTATCAAGGTCGACTATTTCTGCCTGAGAATCATTCTGTGCCACGCTTTCAAATGCTGATGTGCGCACCGTAATGATTTTGACGGAATCCGAGGACTGGACTGTTGCCAGGGCATTGCCGGCGTAGATTGGCCTCACAAAGGTGTCGGCAGATTCAACACTAATAATATCGGAGATCTGGGCTACATCCAGTAAAGCGGCAATCCGGGGCATTAGGTTCTTACCTGATGCGCTGGCCGCCGAAAGTATTGCTGCATGATCCCCGGCAATTTCCATGACAAGAAGTGAAATCACTTCTGGCAGCTGGTTACAGTAAGCGTGATTATCAGCAACCAGAACTCTGGTCACGCCTTCATACGCCATAATCTGCTCAGCCACCGCCCGGCAATTTTGACCGGCAACCAGGACATGAATATCGCTGTCTATTTGTGCGGCAGCACTGATGACATTGGCTGTCTGGGCGCCAAGGGTGTGATTATCATGTTCTGCAATTACCAGTACGCTCATGATATTCTCCTTTACTGTATAACTTTTGCTTCATTGCGCAGTTTATCTAAGAGTTCTTCTGCGCTATTCACTATAACGCCTGCCTTTCTCCCCTCGGGCTCCCTAACATTTAGCACTTTGAGGCTCTTAGTAACAGACACGCCAAGATCTGCCGGAATTAAACTTTCCAGGGGCTTTTTCTTGGCTTTCATGATGTCGGGAAGCTTTGCATATCTCGGCTCATTAAGGCGCAAATCTGTTGTAACAATGGCAGGTAGAGAAAGGCTAACCACCTGCTCGCCTCCATCTACTTCCCGGCTGACAATGGCGCGGCCATTCTCAATTTTCAGATTAAAGGCAAACGTTCCCTGCGGCATGTTGCAGAGCGCGCCCAACATCTGACCTACCTGATTGTTGTCGCCATCTATGCTCTGCTTTCCAAGGATAACCAGGTCGGGTGATTCCTTCTCTACCAGTGCCTTTAGCAGCTTGGCTATAGCCAGTGGCTCGATATCATCATCCGCTTCCACCCAAATGCTACGATCGGCGCCAAGCGCCATAGCTGTTCGCAGTTGTTCCTGACATTTTTCTGAGCCCACTGTTACCGCAATTACTTCGTCGGCAACGCCCTTTTCCTTGAGACGCACCGCTTCCTCAACGGCTATTTCACAAAAAGGGTTCATCGCCATTTTGACGTTGCTCAGGTCTATACCCGACTGATCAGCAGCCACGCGAACCTTCACGTTGGCGTCAACAACGCGTTTGACAGGCACAAGTATTTTCATGTTTTTAACTACTTTGAAGTGAAATTGAACAGAGAAAAATTAAAGAGTCTTAGGTAACTTTTTATAAAGCCAATTATAATATTGGGGAGTTTAAAAGTCTCTGATTCGGAAACAGTTATTTTGCCTGAACGTGAAGTGATGCCCTTTGACGTGGTCATTGTGGGCGCAGGACCAGCCGGTCTCTCAACAGCCTGCAAGCTGGCACAGTTATGCCAGGACCATGAAACCTCCCTCGATATATGTGTCATTGAAAAAGGCTCAGAGGTAGGTGCACACATCCTCTCGGGCGCCGTGCTGCAAACCCAGGCACTGGAGGAGCTTTTTCCTGACTGGGCCGACATGGGCGCGCCGATCAATGTCACGGTCGCTGATGACCAAGTCCACCTGCTCCTAAGTGGCTCCAGTGCCATTAGGCTGCCTTCTTTACTAGTCCCGTCCGCACTGCATAATGACGGAAATCATGTCATCAGTCTCGGCAACCTGTGTCGATGGCTTGCAGAGCAGGCTGAAAACCTGGGAGTACAACTTTTTACAGGTTTTACCGCGGCTGAAATTCTCTACGACGACAATGATCGGGTTATTGGTATTGCTACCGGCGATATGGGTCGCGACAAGTCAGGCAACGAAAAAGGCAATTTCGAGGCCGGATATGAAGTGCATGCCAGGTACACAGTGTTTGCGGAGGGCTGTCGCGGACACCTGGGTAAACAGCTGATCGAAAAATTCAAGCTGGATAGCGGCAAGACCCCTCAGCATTATGGCATTGGCATCAAAGAGCTCTGGGAAATCCCCGAAGAGCAACATCAGCCAGGCAAGGTCTTGCATGGTGTGGGATGGCCGCTGGGTCTGGGTAAAACAACCGGCGGCAGCTTTCTTTACCACCTGGATAACCGTCAGGTCGCGATTGGCCTGATCACAGACCTTAACTACGCTAATCCCTGGCTAAGTCCCTTTGATGAATTTCAGCGCATGAAACACCACCCACTTTTCAGCAAGGTGCTTAACGGAGGCAAACGCCTTTCTTACGGTGCACGCGCACTCGCCAAGGGAGGCATACAATCTCTACCCAAACTGGTCTTTCCCGGCGGCATACTTGTTGGGGATAACGCAGGATTTTTGAATTTTCTTAAACTTAAGGGAACCCATACAGCCATCAAATCAGGGTTGTTGGCAGCTGACAGCCTCTTTGCTGCCATGGCCTTGAACCAGAAGGATCAGGGCGAACGTGTGCTAGCCGGTTACGAAGAGATGGTCAAAGCTTCATGGATACATGAGGAGCTGCAATCATCACGCAACGTGGCGCCGGCAATGCATAAATTCGGCACTCTGATGGGTTCCATATTCACTTTTATCGACCAGGTGGTTTTTCGCGGCAAACTGCCCTTCACGCTGAAGGATAATGTACCTGATCACGCCGCACTCAAGAGAGCTGAGGACTGCAGTCCAATCAAGTATCCGGCTCCGGATAACACCCTAAGTTTCGACAAGCTAAGTTCCGTCTATATCTCCAATACCAATCACGAAGAAGATCAACCCTGCCATCTTCAATTGATAGACGAGGACACTCCTATCGGATTCAACCTTGCGGAATATGATGAGCCAGCCCAGCGCTATTGTCCTGCCGGTGTTTACGAAATTATTCGCTCAGAAACCAAAACGCGGTTCCAGATTAATGCGCAGAACTGCGTACATTGCAAGACCTGCGACATCAAGGATCCGACACAGAATATAGTCTGGAACGTGCCTGAAGGCGGTGGCGGTCCGAATTACCCGAATATGTAGTTAATGCTTTTCATAAAAATACGCTGAAGGCTCTCCATTAAAATAAGCTGATGGCTCTACCTCTACCCCTACAGTTACTGTCGCCGATTTTTGAGGCAATGCATGCCGGTCACCTGGTGCTCACGCCAAATCACCGCATGTATATCCAACTGCTTGAGGGTTATGGTCAATGGCGCCAATCCCGCTCACTAAGTTCTGTATGCAATACGCCAAGTATTTATCCCATTGATATCTGGCTTCGCAGGCAATGGACTGAACATGATTATAACGATGAGAGTTACCTGAAGATTCTGGACCCCGCCCATGAAGCTATGGTGTGGCATGACATTATCCAACGCTCCGATCACGGTGCAGCACTCATTAACAAGCAGGCGACTGCAAAAGCTGTGCAGGAAGCCTGGCAAACCGCCCACCTGTACGAAATTGATTTCGAGGAACTTTACCGAATTGGTTACGCGCAACAGCGGCCAGAATACGCTGAAGATTTTTCCGTTTTTGTTGAGTGGGTAAAAACGTTTGCCGCTTTATGCAAAAAACACGACGTTATCAGCCTGTCGCCACTCGTTGAAAAAGTTATCGCCAGGCTGGAAAACGGGGCGGTAAGTGCTCCAGCACATGTAGTTGTTGCCGGGTTCGGCAACCCTCCGCCTCTATATGCAAGACTGATTCGCGCGCTTGAAAATTCCGCGCAATCATTTACCCGCTTTAATGCAGAAAAACTGACACCAAAGTGTGATGTCATGCCCTGCGTGGACTTGGAAAGTGAAATGGTCAGGGCGGCCCAATGGGCCAGGGATTGCCTGCATCAAGATGAGACGGCCAGTATCGCTATTATTTGCCAGGAAAAAAACAGGCTTTCTGAGCAGTTCAGAAAAATCCTTAACGATACTTTTTCCGATCCCTATTCAATCAATCTGAAAAACGCTGACATCAATCATAATCTTGCTGGCGCCGGTCCACTTATCAATACGCCGATAATCGAGGCGGCCCTGTCCATCCTTCGGCTGAATACAGAGTGGGCTGAGACTTTGTCACTCTGTCACGTGCTCCGCTCTCCTTTTCTTGCTGAAGCGGACTCGGAAAGTGGCACCAGGGCTGAACTCGAATACGTCCTGCGAAGAAGCGGAGAGTTAAAAACCCGAATGGCCTGGGTGCACGAACTGGCCGCCGCAAAGAGCAAGCCTACTTTCAGCGAAAAGCTGGGACAAAATCTCGTAGCGCTCGCTTCCCTGCGGCGTCAATTACCCCGATTGGCTGCCAGTACTGCATGGGCGGAGCTGTTTGAAAAGCAGTTGGAAATAATGGGATGGCCCGGTGAAAGAACTCTCGACAAAAACGAAATTCTGCTGATACAGGAATGGTCCAAGGTACTGAGAATTTACAAGGAAAGCACGAGGTGGCAACAACCGCATTCCCTGACCCAGGCGCTTTCCTGGCTGCGCAGTCTTCTTTCCGCCAGTTCGATCGGTACCGGATCATACCGGGCGCGTATCCAGGTGCTGTCTCCCACAGAGGCAGACGGCATTTTTTTTTCACACACTTGGGTACTGGGGCTCTCTGAACGACAATGGCCGCTGATTAAAAAGCCAACTCCTTTTATTCCTGTTTCGTTACAAAAGAAAGCCGGAATAACCGATAGCGACGTTAAGGCACAGGCCGCACAGGCACTTGAACAACTTAACCTGTTTGTTTCTCATACCGGCAAACAGATCATTTTCAGCTATCCCTGCCAGGATGGAGATCTTTTGCTAAAACCCAGTATCCAGTTGAGACACTTCGATGAGGTACTACTTGAGAAAAAGGCCTCCACACAACTCTTAGCATTGGAACATACGCTTGGGGAAATTACTGGTCAATCTGAGACCGAAGATTTTGAAGAAACGCCTTTCATTCCCGTCACGGACAGTAAAACTCTCAAAGGAAGCGTCTCTCTCGTTGCCAACCAGGCTGACTGCCCATTCAAGGCTTTTGCCTTGCATCGTTTGAATGCAAGGCAACTCCCGGAACCGATTGTCGGGCTCTCTGCCAGCGCCCTTGGCAGCATCCTCCATGAAGTCATGCAGCGCTTCTGGCAAGTACTGAAGGACCAGGCCGCTTTATTGGCTTTGTCAGACCAAAATATCAGTGAATTGCTGGATAAGGTAGTCACTACATCTCTGACATCCAGCTCACTTTTCTATCCTTACACCATGACTGCCACATTCCAGGCACTTGAAAAGCAGCGTTTGATTAAACTCCTTCGCAGCTGGATTGAGGAAGAGCGCAAGCGTGGCGCTTTCTCCGTTCTCGAAACAGAGAAAAAGATAAGCTGGCAATATGCCAGTCTCAAGTTTGACTTGCGTATAGACCGACTGGACCTGCTGCCTGATGGCAAGCTTGTCCTGGTCGACTACAAGTCAGGAAAAAACAGTGAAATTAACTGGCGTGATGAACGGCAGACTGAGCCTCAACTGATGCTCTACTCACAGGCAGTGGAAGCTGAAGGAATGCAAAGTATAGAAGGACTATTCATTGGCCAGATTCACATTGACGAATCCCGATACAAGGGGATCAGCAATAGCGATGATATTTATCCAGGCAGTCACCTGAAGAACAAACAATTCCCTGACGCCCCGACATGGTCGTCATTGCACAAGGAATGGGAAAGCACGCTTTCCGAACTCGTAAATGAATTCATAAATGGGTTTACCCTGGTCGCGCCTAAATCCTATAACAGCTGTACCTGGTGCCATCTGCGGGCATTCTGTCGAATCAATGTGAGTCTTTCTCCATGAGTGCTCCTGCAGACATCAAACAGAGACAACTGGCGCTGGATATCAGTAAGTCCTGCTGTGTGCAGGCGCCTGCCGGCTCAGGAAAAACGGAGCTGCTGACACAGCGTTACTTATCCCTCCTTGCATCTGCTGATCGTCCTGAAGAGATACTGGCCATAACCTTTACCCGTAAAGCCGCGACAGAAATGCGCAATCGCCTGCTGGAAAACATGCTGGAAGCAAGCAGCCTCTCCAGCGCTGAAATAGCAGACCTGCCAGAACACAAGCAGTTTACGCTCAAGCTGGCGACGAATGTTCTTACGAGGGACCGGGAACTGGCTTGGGGCCTGCTTGATAACACGTCCAGACTTCGCATTTCCACTATCGACAGTTTTAACAGTTATATTGCCGGTCAGCTCCCGGTCCTTTCTGAGTTGGGGATGCTGCCTGAAATTCTCGACAATGCCGACGATCTTTATAAAGAGGCCGTTCTTGAATTATTTAGCGAACTGGAAGGAGAAACATCGTTAAGTGGGCATTTACGGCTGCTAATGCAGCACGTTAATAACCAGTGGCAGACACTTTCAGACCTGCTAATTCAATTACTGCAAAAACGTGACCAGTGGCTTGGCAACATCCTGGATATTCGCAACCATGCTGAGAATGCCAGGCACATCCTGGAGGCAACGCTTCAATCCATCATCACAATCCACCTGGAAGTCCTTGCTGACAACCTGGAAAACCATAGATCAGAACTCATTCCCCTCCTGCAATTCGCACTCAAAAATTTACGCCTTGCGGGTAGCGACGAATTCTCGGATTTAAACCTGGGCGAACAGCTGCCCGGAACATCGCCGGAGCACCTCCAGGACTGGCGTCTATTGAGCACATTACTGCTTACCAACTCCCACGATTTGCGAAAACAGGTAGATAAACGCACAGGATTTCCGGCCGCAACTGAGACTAAAGACAAGGAGGAAAAGGAAAGACGCAAAACGATGAAAACACAGATGATAGAACTGCTTAAACGGTTTGCTGAGGATCCACTGCTACCCTCCTTGTTTGCAGAATTCAGGCATCTACCTTCACCAGAGTTTCCTGAGGACCAGTGGCAGGTGATGGAAAGCTTCACTGCATTGCTGCCGGAGTTGGTCTCCCGCCTTTCCCTGGTCTTCAGTAGGCACAGTCAGGCAGACCATATACAGGTCAGTATCGCGGCACTTTCAGCACTCGGCCCCGTTGACCGTCCAACCGATTTAGCCATGCGCCTGGACTACCAGTTAAACCACATCCTTGTTGATGAGTTCCAGGATACCTCGAGTATGCAGATTGCACTGCTTGAAAAGTTGACCCTAGGCTGGCAGCCAGAAGACGGACGCACCCTGTTTATCGTCGGTGATGGTATGCAAAGCTGTTACGGCTTCAGAAATGCCAATGTCGGGCTGTTTCTTAGTGTCAGGGACCTCGGCATTGGCGACATCAGGCTTACGCCGCTTCAGCTTACGGCGAATTTTCGCAGCCAGGAAAATATCGTGTCATGGGTCAACGAGTGGTTCAGCAAGGCGTTCCCTGCCATGGATGATATTTCCCGCGGCGGGGTTAAATTCTCGCCTGCTACTGCCGTTTTACCTGCCCTGAATAATCCTGGTGTCTGCACAACACTCATCACAGGTGATGGTGATGCTGAGAATGCCAAGAGTTTACTCAGGCAAGAGGAAGGCGAAGTGGTAGCGAAAAAGGTAAACGCACTGCTTAAGCAGAATCCCAAAGATTCCATCGCCATTCTTGTGAGAACCCGCAGCCACCTCGATGCAATTCTGCCGGCGTTGCGCAAAAATAATATCAGCTGGCAGGCGAATGATATCGACCCCCTCGACAGCTATTCTGTCATCCAGGATCTCCTGACGCTGACCAAAGCCCTACTCAACATTGCGGATACAACAGCATGGTATGCGTTGATGAGAACGCCGGTGGGAGGCTTGCCCCTGGCAGACATCCACGCTTTGTCAGAAAAAGTGCAGCGCGGAGAATCCACAGCCTGGCATTGCCTACAAAATTTTTCACAGTGCTCCTCCCTGTCAAATGAGGCTGCTGCCATTCTTAAGCGTATTGTTCCTGTGCTTGAAACGGTTATGAAAGAGCGTTGCCGGTTGCCCCTGGCCACCTGGATAGAAAAAGCATGGCTGGCGCTGGGCGGGGCGGCCACACTGAGTGATGCCGCTGAGATCCAGGCCGTCGCTGATTATTTTCACCTGCTGCGAGAAGCCGATGATGGAGGTGACATACCTGGAATACATCAGTTTGAAACCACACTGCATAAGGCTTTTGCCGCAGGGCGAAGCCCCGACAGCCGGGTCACGATCATGACTATCCATAAAGCCAAGGGGCTTGAATTTGATCATGTCGTGCTGCCAGCCCTGGAACGAAAACCACGATCTGATGGCAATCCGCTGCTCCGCTGGCGTGAACATATCAATGACAGAGGACAGTATGAATTGTTAATCAGTATGCCGGCTGAGAAAGGCCAGGAAGCAGATCCCATCTACCAGCACCTTAAATACGAGGCCGGACTGCAGCAACGTCTCGAGAACACACGCCTGCTCTATATTGGTGTTACCCGCGGCATCAAAAGCGTGGCCATGACCGCCACCATTGCAGAAGATAAAGGTGAACTAAAGGCACCTGATAAAAATTCCTTGCTGAACTCGCTCTGGCCGCAAATGGAAAAAACAATGGGCGGCATAGAATTGATAAAACTTGACGACAGTATCAATACTGAAGAAGCAGCGCTTAACCCGACCCTGCTTTCGCGACGTCTGCCACCCACCTGGAAAAACAGTTTCACCCTCTTGGCTAACGAAGAGGAGAAAGATACTCTGCTACCTGACATTGAGACCGCGCATGATAATCTGCTGGAAAGAAAAATTGGCGATCTTGTCCATGATCTTCTGCACCGTGTCGCCCTGGGTCGGCTGGACCTTGGTAATGCGGCACAGATGGACAATATGGGAAAACGCTGTCTTGTCGAACTTGAGGGTCTGAGCCCGGACCCGGACAAATCTCTTGCAGTGATTAAGGAGCAAATGTCGGCCTGCCTGTCAGATGAATACTTCAACTGGCTGATTAATCCGGCACACCAGGAAGCAGCCAGTGAACTTGAAATGAGCGATTATCGTTCCTCGCAAAGGCATGCCTCGGTGATTGACCGGACTTTCATCGACGAATCCGGCACACGCTGGATAATCGATTACAAGTCATCGCGCTTGCCGGAAGACTCCTCCCTCGAGGATTTTCTTCATCAACAGGAAGAAAAATATGCGAACCAGTTGACTCGTTACGCCTCCCTGTTCCAGGCCATGGGAGAGAGCGAAATAAGGACCGCGCTCTACTTTTCAGCGCTTGCTCGCTTCCATGAAGTGAAGCTCCCCTCATCGATTCCCAGCACCTAAGCCCCCTTTCCAGACTCTTATTCAGGCCTTTATCCGGTTTTTAAAGGAATCAGCCGGCATTAGGTGTACAGACAGGCTTAAGCCTTTATAATGCGCGCCTTTTCACCAAAGATGCCAGGATCATGTCAGAGCTTGTCACAGAAAATCTTAATATCGGCGAATACCAGACGCTTATCACGCCTGAACAGTTAAAGGACCGTCTGCCCCTGTTTGGCGAAACCGCAGATATTGTCGCCAATAACCGCCAGGCGCTCCGCGATATTCTTGATCGCAAAGATCACCGCCTAATCATGGTCGTCGGTCCCTGCTCGATCCACGATGTGGACGCAGCACTAGACTATGCCGAGCGACTGAAAGCCCTCTCGGAAGGAGTGAACGACACCTTGTTCTTGATCATGCGGGTGTATTTTGAAAAGCCGCGAACCTCAACAGGATGGAAGGGTCTGATCAATGATCCTGACATGAATGACAGCTTCAAAATCGAGGAAGGACTTCACAAGGGCCGCAGGCTGCTGCTGAAACTCAGCGCCATGGGTTTGCCAACCTCTACTGAAGCGCTCGATCCCATATCTCCACAGTACCTCCATGACATTATTACCTGGTCTGCAATTGGTGCCCGCACCACTGAGTCTCAGACTCACAGGGAAATGTCCAGCGGCCTGTCTTCACCGGTCGGGTTCAAGAATGGCACCGATGGAGGTCTTGAAGTCGCCATCAACGCCATGAAAGCCGTCAGCAGCCCTCACCGGTTTCTTGGTATCGATCCGAAAGGCAAGGTCAGCGTTGTTCACACCAAGGGCAATCCTTATGCCCATGTCGTTCTACGTGGAGGCAATGGTATGCAGAATTACGATTCAGTCAGTGTTGCCCAGTGCGAAGAGAAATGCGCAGCCGCCGGAGTCTCCAGCAATATCATGATCGACTGCAGCCACGCGAATTCAAACAAGGATCACAACTTGCAGCCGCTCGTGCTGGAAAACGTGGTTAACCAGATTCTCGAAGGCAACCAGTCCATAATTGGCCTGATGATGGAAAGCAATATCCGGGACGGACGCCAAGACATACCTGAAAACCTGGCAGACCTGGAATACGGCGTCTCTGTGACTGATGCCTGCATCGATTGGGCCACAACGGAGCAATGCATACTTCATGCCCGGGACAAGCTCAAGGATGTGCTGCCGAAAAGACTAGGCTAAACTTACTGTTCTGGCCTAAATGCCAGCAGCACATTCCCTGGCAGACCAAACAAGCCATAGCCGGACTGCACAAATAAAGTGCCGTTAGCCGCCCAGATAGAGAAATTATCAATAGCACCGCCGCGGGCTTCTATGCCGTTAAGCGTTTCAAAAGGCCTGCCGGTATCAAAACTGAAAATGGGTTCCCCGCTGCCGCTGTCGAAGACTTTTACAAACCCGTCATTGGCACCCTGAACGATAGCCCCGTCTACAAGTAATGTAGCTGCAGACATTCCCCAGTTGCGGTCACAACTGGGAAGATAATCTCGCCTGTCCCCCGAACAGTCCGGGGTGTGGTGGTATTCCCAGGCGATCGACCCGCTATCAACATCCAGGGCAAAGAGCCCCGGATCAATTCCATCCGCCGTTGAATCCGTTGTCATGTTGTTGGCGGCGTAAACTTTTTCACCGTCATAAGCCATGGCCCAGTGAATACCTCCAATGGCACCACCAGGACCAACCTTCGTGTTCCAGATCAGTTCACCCGTATCAGGATTCAGAGCCCAGACATCCCCGCTCTTTTGCCCTGCCAGCACCAGGTCTGAACCATCACTGCGCTGTGCAATCATGATGGCCGCGCCAAAGTCCACATCCCGGTTGATGCTGTCTGCTGGCGGACAATTTGGGCCTTCAGGGTTGTTAGTGCAGCCACTGATGTAAATATCGTTGGCAGTCGCCTGAAATTTCCAGGCCAGTGAACCATCATCAAGTCGGATTGCCAGAATGGCGTCACTGGTGTCTGTGGCAGGCGCGGAAGTATTTTCACCGGTACCCACATAGATCAGTCGCCTTTTTTCATCTATGGCCGGCGCTGTCCAGATAGGCGCACCTGAAGGTCCCCACTGCTGGGTACCGACCCGGCTGACCGTGGTGGGCCTAGCATCTTCCATGGTGTGATAAACCCACTGCCTTTCCCCTGTCATGACGTCCAGCGCCACCACTGCACCATGGCTGGTACAGCATTCATATTCGGGTGCTGCTCCCATTAAAAGCTCGCCTGAGGAAATGGGGACATAAACCCTGTCCTCGAAGAGCACAGGCATGGCGGTGACATTCGACACGCTGGTGACCTGCACACTTACATCCCAGAGAATTTCTGCTGTCACTGCATCCATCAAGAGTACATGGGCAGAGTTGTCGCCAAATACCAGGACCGGACGACCATCTTCAAGCGAGTGATAGCCCACGGTAGTACGCAGGGGGATGTCATGTTCGTAAACCCATTTCACACAGGGTTCTGCTCCCCCTATATCCATGGCAAATAACTGGCCGGAATCCACGATGGGGTAATACATGGTATTGCCCACAATGGCAGGCTGGGAACGCATGTTAGCCGTTGAAGGAAAGCCCATGGCCCAGGCCAGTTCAAGGTTGCCCATGTCACGAGTGGTCAATCCAACCTGCTCAGCTGTCAGGCGGCGGTGATTCATTCGGTCAAAGCCCTGTGTCCAGATAGTAGGCTCACCGGTATCTACATCCATTCTTTCGGCGGGACAGATATTTTCATTGACCCAACTGTTGTCGATATCTGCGGTCGCAGAAAGATAAGCGACGAGATTGTTTATGTCGTCTTCAGAAAGACCGGCTGCCTGGACGCGCATCTTGCCGTGCGTCAAGGCGTAACGGACGGCCCTTGGTCCCATGCGCTTCAATGTCTCGAAAGTCGGCGACTTGGTTTCTTCGGGCATGTTGTGACAGGTCGCGCAGGTTTCCTCATAAAGTCGCAGGCCCTCTTCGTTGGTATCAGAGCTGACTACTGCATCCTGCGCTAAAACCTGCCATGACACTGACAGAAAAAAGTATAGAAAAATATGCTTGAAAGTTGCTGACATGACACTCGCCCGGTTGTTTCTGATATCAGGCAAGTATATGAAGCCGGAGCATGCTTGGCCAGCATGATTAAAGCTGCAGTAAAGTCGTGAAGCGGTGTACTGGTATCAGGACTGCTCTTTCAGAGCGTCCAGGCCATCCAGTGTTCTTGTCGGAAAAGCGATATCAGCGCCATGTGCATGAATAATATCGATAATCTTGAGGAGCACATCCTGCTTTACTTCGTGGTAATGCACCCAGTTTGTTGTCTTGGTGAAGGTGTACACAAAGAAATCCAGGCTTGAAGCTGCAAGAGAATTAAAATTAACAATTAATGTCTGGCTGATATCAATCTCATCATGCTCCTGAAGCATGGTTTTGACCGCGGCCACAATGTCTCCTATCTTGGCCGAGTCGCTGTAACGCAGGCCGAAGGTTTCATAGATGCGGCGATTGGTCATTCGCGAAGGATTTTCCAGAATAACGGTGTTGAACATGGCGTTGGGAATATAAAGCGGCCTTTTATCAAAAGTGCGAATTTTGGTAAGACGCCAGCCTATGTCTTCAACAGTCCCTTCTATCTCCCGATCGGGCGAACGCACCCAGTCACCAATAGAAAACGGTCTGTCCAAGTAGATCATCAGGCTGCCGAAAAAGTTTGCAAGCAAATCCTTGGCCGCAAAGCCGACAGCTATACCACCGATACCGCCAAAAGCTAGAACACCACTGATACTGATATCTAGTGTCTGAAGAATAACGAGCAAACCGGTAATCGTGACAGAAATGCGCAGGAGCCTGCCAATTACCTTTACCGTGACTTCGTCGGCATCCACTTCCTTGAGATCAGTTTTTTCAAGGAAATTCTTTTCAATATTCTTGATCAGCCTGACCAGGAACATCATTAACAGCAGGATGATGGCTATTTGTCTTACCAGTCCTGTCTGTTCAAATAATTCATTAGATAGAGTATTCGCTTTTTCAACAATTTCGACGGCGATAGAAAGCCCGATCACCCAGACAAACAAAAGCAGTGGACGCTTGCCGGCAAAGATAACGGCATCATCCCAAACATTTGCTGTAAGCTCGGCTTTGTAATTGAGGCGGTTTAGTACAACGCGCAAAATGGCATTGATAAAAACGGTGACAAAAATTACACCGAAGATATGAACTATCCAGTTATTGTTTTCGATCCAGGTCAGCAGAGTGTCCACCATCGTATACCCACGGACTAATTGGCTACCTGGGCAGCGCCCTCTTCAACCCACTTGCCCTTGCGATAGAAAATTTTCCATCCCGTAGGCTTTTTGTCGATCTCGCTTTGTACAAACTGCTCCTTGTTCTTGCGGCTGAACTTCACAACAGTCTTGTTACCATCGGGATCTTCTACCGGCGCCTTCATGAGGAAAGCATATTTCGGATCAATCTCGTCTTTGTGCGGCAGGAGTTCTGCAACCAGGGGCGCTCGGGTTTCCCTGTTTTTCGGAAACTGACTGGCAGCCAGGAATAAACCTGCTGCACCATCTCGCAGCACATAGGTGTCTTCAACTTTCTCACACTGCAGTTCAGGCATAGGCACAGGATCCATCTTGGGCGGCGCTGCCTCACCATTGCGCAAAAGCTTGCGCGTGTTCTTGCAGTCCTCGGCTGTGCAGCCAAAATACTTGCCGAACCGACCGTTCTTGAGCTGCATCTCGGCGCCACACTTGTCACATTCCAATGTTGGGCCATCATAACCTTTCAGCTTGAATTTGCCCTCTTCCACTTCAAAACCAGGGCACTCCGGGTTGTTACCACAAACATGCAGCTTGCGGTTTTCATCAATCAGGTAGGAATCCATGGCTGTTTCGCAGAGCTTGCAGCGATGCCGCTCCAGCAGCTGGCGGGATTCTGCCTCCTCGTCTGCATCAACACTGATGGCCTCATCACCCGGCGTCAGGTTCAGCGTGGTCTTGCAACGTTCTTTCGGGGGCAGGTTGTAACCTGAGCAGCCAAGAAAGACCCCTGTGCTGCCAGTACGAATATGCATATTTCGATTACAGGTCGGACACTTGATGTCGGTTTCTGTAGGATTGTTTTCTCGCATTCCCCCTTCATCAGACTTTGCCACTTCAAGCTGCTTGGTAAAGTCATCGTAGAAAGCGTTCAGGACATCAAGCCAGTGCCTATCACCCTGGGCAATATCATCCAGGTTGCCCTCCATGCGAGCAGTAAATTCGTAGTCCATCAGGTCAGAAAAATTTTCAACCAACCTGTCAGTCACAATATCGCCCATTTTCTGAGCATAGAACCGACGGTTTTCCAGCTTGGCGTAGCCCCGATCCTGAATAGTGGAAATAATGGCGGCATAGGTTGAAGGACGTCCTATATTCTTTTTTTCCAGCTCTTTTACCAGGCTCGCTTCTGTATAGCGTGGCGGCGGCTTGGTGAAATGCTGTATGGGGTCCAGATTCTGAAGGGTGAGCATGTCGCCTACCTTCATATCAGGCAACTCCACATCGCCTTCCTTGTTTGCTGACAGCACACGTGTGTAGCCATCAAATTCCATGATGCGGCCACGAATACGCATTTCGTACTTGTCCGCATGTACTTTTACCGTGCTGCTCTTATATCGCGCTGGTGTCATCTGACAGGCCACGAACTGCTGCCAGATCAGGTTGTAAAGACGGACCGCATCACGGTCGAGCTTGTCCAGCTGCGAGGAATTCTCAAGCACGTTGACATCCGAGGGTCGAATGGCCTCGTGAGCTTCCTGTGCGCCTTCCCGACTGCTGTAGCTGATCGGGTTATCCGGCAAGTACTTGGCACCGAAATTGGTCTTAATATAGTCGCGGGCCATGACAACTGCGTCACCACTGAGTGCTGTGGAGTCAGTACGCATGTAAGTAATAAAGCCAGCCTCGTATAGGCGCTGCGCCATAGTCATGGTTTTTTTCACACTAAAGCTCAAGCGCGTGGACGCCGCCTGCTGAAGTGTGGAAGTTATAAAAGGGGCACGAGGTTTTGATGAAGTCGGTTTGTCCTCTCGCTCAGCGACCTTGTACTCGGCGGGCTCGAGGAGTGCCATGGCTGCTCGTGTATCGTCTTCATTAGTCGGTTTGAATTCGTTTCCATCTGCTTTCAGGACCTGGAAGCGAAGCGGTTCCTCGTCATCAGCCATGCCTGGTGTTTTCAGATTGGCATAAAGCTCCCAATATTCCTCAGGAATAAAGGCATGAATTTCCCGCTCTCTTTCCACGAGGATTCGCACGGCGACGGATTGGACGCGTCCAGCAGAGAGCCCCCTGGCGACTTTTGCCCATAACAGGGGCGACACCATGAAACCAACCACACGGTCCAGGAAACGCCTTGCCTGCTGGGCTTCGACATGCTTCATGTCGAGGTCACCCGGCTTTTCAAAGGCCTCCTGGATGGCTTTTTTGGTAATTTCGTTGAAAACCACCCGCTTGTAGCGGTCATCATCACCGCCAATCGCTTCCTTGAGGTGCCAGGCAATAGCCTCCCCCTCACGGTCAAGGTCGGTGGCGAGGTAGATAGAATCAGAATTCTTGGCCAGCTTTTTCAGCTCGCTGACAACCTTTTCCTTGCCCGGAAGAATCTTGTAGTTGGCTTTCCAGTTTTTCTCTGGATCGATCCCCATTCGAGCAATGAGTTGCTCCTTGGCTTTTTTTGCCTTGTGGATTTTCTTTTTCTCGGGGTCCATCTTGCGCGTCTCAGCTGCAGCTTTAGCGCGTGCTTTAGTGTCGACCTTGGTGCTGGAGCCGCTGGTCGGCAGATCACGGATATGGCCGACAGAAGACTTCACGACAAAGTCTTTGCCAAGATATTTGTTGATTGTTTTCGCCTTGGCGGGCGACTCAACAATGACCAGTGATTTGCTCATTTATAAATCTTTTTTCCGTTTAAACCAGTTTGTTTTGCGCTGCTTTGATCAAAAGTTTTACTTTTTTTTATTGTTTCGATCAAAACAGGCGACATATTTAATGTCTGTTACGCCGTGGGTCAAGGCCATTAAACCTTTTTTTCTTCTTTTTTATGCAGTGAAAACTGTTGTGCGATACGAAATAACTTGTAAATAACAGTATTTTTCTTTCTGCAAACAAAGCAAAAATATTTTTTCCGGGCAGAGCCCAAAAAAGGCGGGCATTAAACCACCGCTTTTTTGAAAAGAAAAGGGTCTTTTTGGTTGGCGGGTTTTACCGGGATGGTCAGACCTCTACAGTCCAGCCCCGTGAATCTGCCTTTTCACCGCTCTGGATCTCGCGAAGAAGATCATAAAGTTCCTGCATGACAGGCCCTACTTCCTCGCCATTGCCATAGAAGGAATGCCAGGCCTCATCGAACCAGATTTTTCCTACGGGGGACAGCACGGCTGCAGTTCCACAGGCACCTACTTCGACAAAGCTCTTCACTTCCTTGCGCAGCTCAATAGGCCTGTCTTCGGTCTCAAGTCCCATCTCTTCACTGGCCAGTGTCATCAGGGAGCGCCGGGTGATGCTTGGCAATATTGCCGAGGATTTTGGCGTAATGAGTTTTTTTTCTTTATTGAAGATGATGATGTTGGCAGATCCTGCTTCATCTATATAGCGACGTTCGGCAGAATCCAGGTAAAGGGCCTCGTTAGCCCCCAACTCCTGAGCCTTGCGTGTGGCGTATAGTCCACCAGGGTAATTAGCGCCGGCTTTGACATCGCCGGTGCCATGCGGTGCTGCTCGATCAAAATCAGAGACAGCAAGCGAGATGACCGACAACCCGCCACTTTTGTAGTAAGGCCCAACGGGTGACACGATAACCCTGAATTCATATTCAGGAGCGGGCCTTAATCCCATGTTTTCCCCAATGCCTATTAGCAGCGGACGAACGTACAGGGAAGCGCCGCTGCCAAAAGGCGGAACCCAGGCACTATTAGCGCGAACCGCTTCCTTGACCCCTTTGAGAAAAAGCTCCTCTGGGACTTCAGGCATAGACAGGCGGCGAGAGGTATTGCGCATGCGTTCACAATTGAGTTTAGGGCGAAACAGAAGAATGCGGCCATCCTCGGCCGTCTGTGCTTTCATGCCCTCGAAGCATTGCTGGGCATAATGAAGTGCCGGCGAGCCCTCATGCATATGCATCACTTCATCAGTGATGAGTTCACCTTTTGACCATGCGCCGTTGCTGTATCGTGCTGTAAACCGGAAATCTGTCTTGGTGTAGTCAAAACCGAGATTTTTCCAGTCAATTGGTTTCTTTTCCTGAGCATTCATCAGGTAATTCAGTGCCGTAGGTTTCAAAGGGTGCGTATTATAGCGGGCAAACTAGGATTTCTCCCAAGTATTTTCCGAGGCATATTCGAGACTCAGAAAAGCGCATCCCTGTCCTTTCCAGCCTTGCTCACTGTTCCTTGCTGCTAGTACCATCCATAGCCAGTCAGACCAATCCTTCAAAATCTAATGAGCAGTCACAATTCATACCCTTTAATAGACATTGGTGCCAACCTTTCCCATGAGAGCTTCTCGGGCCACCTCGACCAGGTGATTGATGAAGCAATGCAGGTTGGCATTGAGCACATCATGGTTACCGGAACGTCTGTTACCGGCAGCCAGGACGCTTTCTCACTGACAGGACAATACGAGGGTTTTTTATCAAGCACCTGCGGCGTCCATCCCCATGAAGCTCATACCTGCGATAAAGATGCACTGACAGCACTACAGGGCATGGCAGAAAATAACAAGGTTAAAGCCGTAGGTGAAACCGGCCTGGATTATTTCAGGGACTTCTCTCCCCGCGACAAGCAGAGAGACGCCTTTGCTGCACAACTGGAACTGGCTGTCCAACTTAACATGCCTGTATTTCTCCATCAGCGTGACGGACACCAGGATTTCATCAGCATTCTGCGCGAATACCGCAACAGCCTGTCCCGCGGCGTGGTGCATTGCTTTACAGGAACCAAAGGTGAACTTGAAGATTACCTAGAGCTGGATATGCATATTGGCATCACTGGCTGGATATGTGATGAACGGCGTGGGCATCATCTGCATGAAATTGTTGATCTGGTTCCCGAAAACCGCCTGATGCTGGAGACCGACGCGCCTTATCTGATGCCACGAAACATCAGGCCCAAGCCAAAAACCCGTCGCAATGATCCTGCCAATCTGGTCTGGGTACTCAAGACAGTGGCAAAATGCCTGAACAAATCTGAAAAAGCTGTTGCAGAGTCCACGACGGCAAATGCCAGGGATTTTTTTAATCTTTAAATTCTGACATGTTCACCAAACATTACGAACCCAAGGGCATCAAGATTATCTAGCCGTCTAGGCCCTCCGCAAGAAACTCCCGAAATTCCTGTTCCGTGAATGGCCAGCCTATCTCGAAATCCTTATTCTCAAAGCAAAACACAGGAATCCGAATGCCGTAAAGCTCAACAAGCTCATCGGAATTGCTGATATCCACTTTGGTGATCACAATTGCCATTGAAGAAATTAACGGTTCTACCAGTTCCAGTGCCGTTTCACACAGGTGGCATGCCGGGGTTGAATACAGGATAAGAGACTTCCGACCTATGGGCATTTATTATTGCTCCCTTAAATTGCTGCCAGAATCAGGTATCAGGATTGTTTAAGGCTGATTGTGGTCTCACTATAGTTGCTGATTGATGGGTGCTCAACCCGGTTTTCAATAGTCCGAAAATCACTATAGAATCGCTCTTTTCGTGCTAAGCGTCCCTCATGGCGACTTCAGACACACTATTCGCAGTAGAGTTAGTATTCATGACACAAATCGAAGTAATTACCACCCTCAAAAACTGGCTTGGCGAGCATATTATTGGCCAAGAAAAACTGATCGATCGCCTGCTGATCGCCCTTCTCGCTGATGGTCATCTCCTGGTTGAAGGTGCTCCCGGGCTCGCCAAGACAAAAGCCATCAAGAACCTTTCAGAAGGGATTGAGGGCGACTTCCACCGCATCCAGTTCACACCTGACCTGCTACCAAGTGACATCACCGGAACCGAGATTTACCGTCCTGAAGATGGCAGTTTCAGGTTTCAGCAGGGCCCGATTTTCCACAACCTTGTCCTTGCCGACGAGATTAACCGCGCCCCTGCCAAGGTGCAGTCAGCACTGCTGGAGGCCATGGCGGAACACCAGGTCAGTGTCGGCAGGGAAACATTTGAACTGCCCAAACTTTTCCTGGTGATGGCGACACAGAACCCGATTGAGCAGGAAGGCACTTATCCCCTGCCCGAAGCTCAGCTTGACCGCTTTCTCATGCATGTCACCGTCGACTATCCGGATACTGATTCAGAGCGTGAAATTCTGAACCTGGTCCGCAACGAGGCCCGGAAAGTAGGCACAACTCCTCCAAAAGTAGTGCCCCAGACCAGTCTTTTTGCAGCACGTCAGGAAGTACTGAACATCCACATGGCCGAACCCGTCGAGGAATATGTCTTGCAGCTAGTGATGGCTACCCGCAATCCTGCTCCCTACAGCGAGGAGCTCAGCAAATGGATTGACTTCGGCGCCAGCCCGCGAGGAACGATATCTCTGGATTTATGCTCCCGTGCCCATGCCTGGCTCAAGGGTAAAGACTTTGTCAGTCCTGAAGATGTACATGAAGTGTTTCATGATGTCCTCAGGCACCGCGTCCTGCTCAGCTTTGAAGCTGAAGCGGCCGGCGTTGATGCCGATCAGGTGCTAATCCGTATTCTTGAACTGGTACCTTCGGCCTGATCAAGCGTGTCCCGTAAACGTCAGATTAACAACAAGCAGGAGCAGTATCGCAGCCGCGGGGCTTTTATCACGCTCAAGCAGCTGTTCGATCAGCGCCATGTCGCTAAGACGCTGGAACTGGATTACCAGTCACGATCCCGGCTGGGCATGTCAGGCTCCCATATTTCCAAGCACAAGGGGCGCGGTGTCGATTTCGAGGAATTCAGAGCCTACCAGCCGGGCGATGATATTCGCCAGATCGACTGGCGCGTCACTGCCAGAACCGGCAGGCCATTTACCAAAGTATTCCGTGAAGAGCGTGAGAGGCCGGTCATTATCGGCTGCGATCAAAGCCACAACATGTTTTTTGGCAGCAAGGTAGCTTTCAAGTCCGTGGTTGCAGCTGAGGCGGCGGCCATTATCTGTTGGACGACCGTTGATAACGGGGACCGGGTTGGTGGCGTCGTTTTTAACGACACCCAGCAGGAACTGATTAAACCCCGTCGCAGTAAACGCTCTGCCCTGCGTTTTCTTGATGAACTGGCGGGATATAACCAGGAACTGGTAAGCCACCACAAGGCTCTTGAAACGCAGGAAAACTATTTGCTCCAGGCACTAGAACAGATGTACCGTATAACCCGCCCGGGATCTAACGTCTATTTATTAAGCGATTTTCAGCAGTTTAATGATCGATGCCGGCATTACCTCCACCAGCTGGCAATTCATAACAGTGTAACCTGCATTTTTATTTATGATGCCCTGGAAGAGAACCTGCCGGTTCCGGGAGTCTACAGTATCACCGATGGCCATGCGAGAAGCACCATCAACACCTACAAAAAGTCGGTTCGAAATCTCTACCATGAACAGTTTAAGGACCGCCGGGCTCAGCTGTTGAGTGAATTCAATAAAATGAAGGTGCCAATGATAGCCTTGAGAACAGACCAAGTTGTCCTGGACCAGTTGGAAACATGGAAGCAGAAGACCCCTTAAGCCAGCTCAAAGATATCCATTTACCTGAGCCCGTGACATCATGGCCTCCTGCGCCAGGGTGGTGGTTCATCCTGCTCCTGATTCTTATCGGTCTCGTGTTCATCTACCGTCATGCCATTGCTGCACTGATTCAGCGGCGCAAACTTGCCATCGCGCTCAGGGAGCTCGATGCAGCACTCGAGCACTACAACGAAACTGCTGCTTACGAAAACAAACAAAACCAGGCCGGGCTTGACTATCTAGCCGCCATCAATATCTTGTTAAAACGTGTTGTGCTCGTACTCTATTCTGACTCGGATGCGGCCCATCTTACCGGCCGCGATTGGCTGGGGTTCCTCGACACCGAAGGCAACTCTGATGCTTTTACTTCGGGCGATGGAGCAATTCTCGCCGACGGCATTTACAGGAAAGAGTTTGATGCAGATGCCGCTGCCCTGCATGAAGTAGTCCGCAACTGGATTACCCGGGCCTACGATAGAGCCCAGGTTCAGGCTTCACCGATGGCCGGTTTTTTTAAACGCAGGAAGGAGGCCGCAAATTGATTCAGTTTGTTTGGCCCCTGGTCTTCATACTCCTGCCGCTGCCATGGCTGGTTAACCGTCTGCTGCCCCGGGCAGCCAACAGAGATGCCTCGCTTTACGTTCCGTTTTTTACATCTCTTTCCCGAATAGAAAAAGTGACCCCACGTATCGGCGCCCGAAATCGAATCATTACCGTGCTGGCCCTGCTATGCTGGACATTGCTGGTAACCGCCGCAAGCCGCCCGCAATGGGTGGGTGATCCGGTGCAGCTGCCGACAACCGGGCGCGACCTGATGCTTGCCGTGGATATTTCCGGCTCAATGGAAGCGCAGGATATCCAGCTGAATGGCCAGAATGCAACGCGTCTGCAGGTTGTGAAGTCGGTAGTAGGTGATTTTGTCGAGCGGCGGACTGGTGACCGCCTGGGGCTTATTCTCTTTGCGGCCAGGGCTTATACCCAGGCGCCCCTGACATTTGACCGGGATACGGTGGAGACCCTACTTTTCGAGGCCGAAATTGGCATCATCGAGGAAAATGCTACGGCTATTGGCGATGCCGTTGGACTTGGCGTCAAACATCTCAGGGAGCGCCCTGAGTCCAGCCGCATTCTCATTCTACTGACCGATGGAGTAAACAATGCCGGAGAAGTGTCACCACTGCAAGCTGGCGACCTCGCTGCCAGGGAAAATATTCGTATTTACACTATCGGAATAGGTGCTGATGCGTCGACGTCGAGTTCTGTCTTTGGTCCTCGTACCATCAATCCGTCTGCAGATCTTGATGAAGATACCCTGACACGAATCGCCGTCAGTACAGGAGGCCAGTATTTTCGAGCGCGGGACCGTGAGGAACTGGAGGAAATCTACAAGTTGCTTGATGAATTGGAACCTGTTGAGCAGGAAGCGGAAACCTTCAGACCGACCACGTCTCTCTTTTATTACCCACTGGGACTGGCACTAACCTTCAGCTTCCTCATTGCATTCTTCCGCCTTCCTTGGGCACTGCTGCTTGCCAAACGACAAAACATGGATATTCCTCAAAGCCGGGAACCTGAACCAGGCATTGGCGAGGTGCAGGCATAATGACTTTTGTACCCGCTGAACTCATGGAAAATTTTCATTTTCTCCGTCCTCTTTTCTTGTGGGGTCTGATACCGGCATTTATCTTTTTCTGCCTGCTTCTATATATACAGAACAACCGCAGTACCTGGACCCGAGCTATAGATCCTGCTCTGCTGCCTTTTCTGCTAGAAAAAAGTACTTCACCTAAAGCTATATACCCTGCCTTTGGTTTGTTGCTGCTCTGGACGCTTGCCATTTTGGCTCTTGCTGGTCCTGTCTGGCAGCAAATTCCGGTACCTGTGCAAGAACGAGAAGACGCGCTCGTTATCGTGGCCGATATGTCCATGTCCATGTACGCTACGGATGTCGTCCCCAACAGAGCCGTGCGTGCCCAACGCAAGATTATCGACGTCCTCAATAGTCGGCGCGAGGAAGGACAGACTGCACTGGTAGTTTACGCTGGCGATGCACATGCTGTAACGCCGCTGACCGATGACGTAGAGACCATCAACAACCTGGTCCCATCGCTGCAGCCCAATATCATGCCTGTTTTTGGCAGCCAGCCTGCTACCGGCGTAGATCTTGCTTTGACCTTGCTGGAGAACAGCAACCTTCCGGAAGCACAGATCCTTATGGTCACTGATGGTGTTGCCCCGGATGATATTGGCGCAATACAAAACCTACTTGATGGCACGCTTCACAGGTTCTCTGTCCTCGGCATTGGTACCGAGTCAGGCTCTCCGATTCCACAAGAAGGCGGCGGTTTTCTCCGTGACAGCAACAATGCCATCGTAATTCCCCGTCTAGAGCGTAGCCTCCTGCAGCAACTCGCTGCTAACACCGGGGGACGATATGCGGACGCCCTGCTGACTGACGAGGATATCAACTACCTGCTTGATGAAAGTATTTTTGATGAAAATGAAAATCTCGTTAATGTCGAACGGGAATTTGATATCTGGTACGAAACCGGCCCTTACCTCCTTCTGCTGGTTTTGCCATTGGCTGCACTCGCTTTTCGCCGCGGCTGGCTACTGGGTTTATCTCTGGTCTTCATCTTTGTACCAGATCAGTCGGCTTATGCCTGGGAACTCAAGGATTTATGGATCAATAAGGACACCCAGGGAACTACAGCCTTCGAAGAGGAAAATTACGCCGAAGCAGCAACTCTCTTTGAGGATGATGCCTGGCGCGCCGCGGCCAATTATCGCACCGGAAATTTTGAAAATGCCGTCGCGGATCTAAATCTTCTTGAAGATGCCGAGTCCCACTATAATCGCGGTAACGCCCTTGCCCGACTTAATCGTTTTCCGGAGGCTATAAGCGCCTATGAAGAAGTGCTGGCTATGGCGCCGGACCATGAAGATGCGCAGTACAATAAAGAGCTGCTGGAAAAGTTAATGGAGGAGCAACAGCAGGAACAGCAGCAACAGCAAAACAGCGAAGGCGACAACCAGGAACAGGAACAGCAGGAAGGCGACGAACAGCAGGATCAACAACAGCAGCAAAACCAGGA
>RFVC01000131.1 GCA_009922595.1 Gammaproteobacteria bacterium
CTGGGAAAAAAAGGATATGGAAAACTACCTCGGTGCCTACGCGGAGGATTTCCAGCCACCTGATGGCAAGACGCTGGCGCAATGGCGACAAGATAGAAAAAACAGGATATTGCCAAAGAACCGTATCAAGGTTCAACTCAGCCAGATCGAGGCAAAGCAACTTACTCCAACAACCGTCAGGCTAAAGTTTTACCAGAAATATCGATCTGACCAATTGGAAGCCTCCAGCCACAAAACAGTCGACATGAAGCTGTCCAATCAGCGATGGTTGATAACCCGCGAGCGGACATCTGCGAACAATCGCTGATGAGATCCTTATTCATCAAGACCAAAGGATCCCGCTGGAAAAAATTGTTTGGGGTGCCAGTCGCCTTGACATTTCTGGCAATACTTTTTCTGCTCATCAATCAGAATTTCAGAGACACTTTCATCAGCACCCTGCCCCAGGTGTGGCAGGAAAGCCTTATTTCCGCCGAAAGCCATAAAACCGTGGTGGAGCAAGTTCCCCTGCTCACCATGGCAACCCAGCCGGCGCCAGCACCCCTGGATGTCACGCCTTTTGTACGGGATGAAGCTCTGCCCAGACCGACCCCGGAAGGACTTGGCCTGGATGCGCAGATTCCAGCCTTTCTGAACCGTTGGGCGGCCAGCTGGAGTGCCAAGAACCTTGTTGATTATTTTTCGGCGTACGACCAGCAATTCCAGCCAGAGGGAAGAAAAACTATACTGGCCTGGAAAAAGGAGCGAGAAGAAAAAATTCTGTCAAAGTCTAAAATATCTGTCCAAATTTCTGATCCTGTCATCATTCAAACAGACCCTAAAGGCATTTCAGTGAGATTCAATCAAATCTATCAAGCTGAGATTCACGGTGGCGATAAGTTTCAGAGCGCAACGCCCAAGGTGCTCATTGTGAAGCAGGTCGACAATGACTTGAAGATCATTCGGGAATACACGCCATGAAGGAATTCCTGAGCATTTGTCGCAGCACTTTCAAGGGCTGGAACCGGGTCTTTTTGTTGGCCGTTCCTGTCCTGGCTGTGCTGGTCATGTGGTACGCCATCGCGAGTAATCAGTCAGCTGTCAAATATCCGATTCGCTTTGATTTTCAGTTTGCCGATCAGGAGCTAGACCCGCAAAGAGCCGATCCGGAGGGCTATCTGACCCTGATCCAGAATCTTCTATTTCGTTCGGAATATGTCGAGGCGGTCCGGCAGTCGGAGATATTGCTTGCCTCCTACCCCAATTTTCAGTTGGGGCAATGGCTTTATGCGGAGCTCCTGAATCTTAAATTCGATGATCCACCCGCCAATTCGAACAACGAACCTGAAGCATCCTATGCCAAAGGCAAGGATCATGCGCTGTCTGATTTAAAGACGGAGCTTGCCCGCCGACTCCATGCAATGCGTGTGCCTTATCAGAACGGTACTGTGCCAAGCGGTCTGGGATATTTGGCCCCAAATACGGAATATTTTGGCGTGGTGGATGCATCTGTATCGCGAATGTATGTGTTCAAAAACAAACCATCGGACGCGACGGGTTACCAGCTTGAACTGCTCTTCCATTCCTACGCCTCAATCGGTCTGAACGGGATCAACAAACAACTGGAGGGCGACAGCAGGTCGCCATTAGGACTTTATTACACCCAAAAAATCGTCCCGCATAAAAAGCTCCCTGATTTGTATGGCGCTGGAGCCTTGACACTGAACTATCCCAATTCTTTTGATCTTCATCGTGGCCGATCTGGCTCTGGAATCTGGATACATGGATCGCCTTCAGCTCAGTACTCAAGGGCGCCACTGGCTACCGATGGATGCATCGTGTTGCCCAATGATGCGATGCAGCGGTTGCTGAATTTGAGCAACCCTCGAGGGATTCCCATCTTTGTTCAGGAAAATATCAAATGGGTCTCGGCCAATCCTGTGGCCGTGATGCCCGAAGGCCTGGTTCGTCTGATCCAACTCAAATACCCCGCTGCACGCGCGGCGAGTGTCCAGAATCTTGGCACGCATGAAAAATACAGTCAAATGGGCATACTGAATTATTTTTCCTGGGTAGATCAAGGCCAGCGGGTAGCGTTGGTCGATGTACTTGCACCACGTGATCGGGTCTCGCGAACCTATTGGATCGAGGATAGTGTGGGCTGGACAATGATTTCGGAATCCCGAATCAAAAAACCAG
Organism: Gammaproteobacteria bacterium; assembly: GCA_009922595.1. Taxonomy (GTDB): domain Bacteria; phylum Pseudomonadota; class Gammaproteobacteria; order Pseudomonadales; family Pseudohongiellaceae; genus Eutrophocola. The sequence goes on from RFVC01000131.1 coordinate 2,179, forward strand.
ACCAGTCGAGTTGAACACAGCCTAACTTAGGTCCGGCTTAGGAGTCACGTCCAAGCAGCTGCGCAGCAAGTTGGATCAGGCAGTCAGTGTGTGGGCCTGGCGGGAGTTGTTGTGCTGCCAGTATCGCTCGGCGCGCCTCTGCCGCTGCGGCTTCACGAGCCGCCAGCAAAGCGCCTGTGGAGCGCACCACCGAAATGACTTCTTCAAGTAGCTCGCAACTTCCTGTTTCTATGGCGCCACGGATCAAGTCGCGCTGACCAAGGTCGCCACGCTGCATGGCAATGATCAGCGGTAAGGTGGCTTTGCCTTCG
>RFVC01000132.1 GCA_009922595.1 Gammaproteobacteria bacterium
TAATGATGGCTTCCTGGCGCGCAATCGTCGCGACTGTCTGTTCCCGGCGGCTGACGGCATCATCAAACACCTCCTCACCGGTATATTCGCTTTCACGCAGAGAGCGCAGGCGGGCAACCTGCTTTTCAAGATAATCAAAGTTGGCCCTGTTGGCAGCCTGGCTGGCCCTGGCTTCCTCCAGGTTGGCCTCGTAGGTTCTGGGATCAATTTGTATGAGTATTTCACCCTTGTCAAAGGCTCCACCGCTGACTAGATTAGGATGCAGACTGACTACTTCGCCGCTTACCTGTGACTGGACGGATATGGCAGCCCTGGGAGTGACCATGCCATTACCGGATATCAGCAGAGAGGAATCCCTGTATTGCAGGGGGCTGGTCTGAACAAGCGGGATCAGCTCCGCAGGATCCCGCTGTTCAGGGGTCGGTTTCAACGCTCGGAGAAGGATGAAACTGGCAATGCCAAAGCCTAGTATGCCGATGCAGACAAAGAACCAGAGCGGTTTGCTGGGTTTGTAAGGCCTGTTTGGGGGAGTAGACATGATAATGTTTTTCAAAGCTCCATTTTATTGACTGACTGGTCAGTCAGTTTTATAATTTTCGAGCATTTTGTCAAGAAATATTTCAGGTAATACGACTTGGAAGCCTTAAAAGAAAACACGCCAAGCAAGCGGGAGCAGCAAAAAGAAGCCCGTCGCAACGCTATAATTGATGCGGGTTTCCATGAATTTGCCCTGCAGGGTTTTACGGCGGCCAAGCTTGATGACGTGGCCGTGCGGGCTGGAATAGGCAAGGGCACCATTTATCTTTATTTCGACAGTAAGGAAGCCCTGTTTGAAGAAGTCGTGCGCAAGAACATGTTTCCACCACGAGACGAAGCCCGGCAGTTTGCTGAATCATTTCAGGGAACAGCAACTGAATTACTGACTTATCATTTAGAAAAAATGTATGAAACCCTGCACCAGGACAAGATGCCAGAGCTGGTAGCCCTGGTCATGGGCGAAACGTCGCGCTTTCCCTCGCTTGCTGACTTCTTTTTCAAAGAAATGATAGAAAATCATCAGGGTGTGGTCAGGGGCATTATTCAAAAGGGGGTGGATAGTGGCGAGTTTCGTGAGTCAGCACCGCAGCAGTTTACCCAGATCCTCATAGCTCCTGCCATGATCAGTGCCATCTGGCGGTTGCAATTCGATGAGCAGTCACCCATCGATATCGGTGAGTATGCCAAGGCGCATATAGAATTCGTATTACGCGGCCTCAAACCCTGAATACCCATTGTCCTCAACTAAAGGTCAACCACCTTCAACTTTTCACCAGCCGATCATTGTTCTAAATTAGCCTCAATACTCTAGGAGACTTTATGAGATTCTCCGTTGCACATTTACTTTCCATTGCTCTGCTTCCTTTGGCTTGGCAGTAGCTGAGAGGTGGTTTACGACGTTATAGCTAACGGGCGAGCAGAGAATTGCTCTGCACTTGAGTGCTAGGTTGGATGAAGCCACGATCAAGGCAACGCCAGTATATATTTAAACCGCCACATGGGTTACCGAATACAATGAACAGGTTGACCAGGACCTGTCCACCACTTAGTCTGCACGTTTTCTTCTTACAGGCAGACATGAAAAAAAGTATCAGTATCACCATTAGTGTTGCAGGAATAATCGGCCTAGTTATTTTTGTGCATTCCTATACATTACCGCACAAAGGGCTGAGACCCGAAGTAATGGGCACGATTGCCGCCAAGCCAATCAGTGAAGTCAGCGGCATGGCTAAAAGTGCCGGCTATGAAAATACTTACTGGGTGGTAAATGAAAGCCGCAACGGCACAAGGCTTTTTGCGATTAATCGTGAAGGCAACACCATTATTCCAACGTTTTCCCGTTTTTCCTACTACGGCGAAAAGGAAGTCGAAGGAAAAGAGCAGTGGCCTGGATTCCGCGTGCTTTATGCAGAAAACATTGATTGGGAATCCATGACAATAGATGAAAACTACCTGTATATCGCCGACACCGGTAATAACTTTAATGACCGGCGCGACATGGGCATTTACCTGATCAGTGAAATTGACCCAACTGCTTCGACCCAGTCAGCGGCCATCAAGTTTATCCCGGTGCATTACCCGGAGCAGGAAGAATTCCCTGGACTGGGTGAACGCCACTATGACAGTGAAGCGCTGTTCCTATTTGAAGGCAGCCTGTATCTCATCACGAAGCATCGTGATCTGAGTGGGTCGCTTGAACCTGGCGCTAACCTGTACCGTCTGGGCTCCAACGATGAGGACGCATCCAACGCACTCACCTTCATCGAAAACCACCCGAAAATGATGGCTGTGACCGGTGCCGAGCTATCACCCGATGGAAGCAGGCTGGCCGTTATTTCCTATAATGATCTCTGGATTTTTGATCGTCCTGAACAGGGTGACCACTGGTTGTCCTCGAGCCATCGCCGCTACCCCCTGGACACCCTC
>RFVC01000133.1 GCA_009922595.1 Gammaproteobacteria bacterium
TGCCATACTTCAGACAGCCTATTGAAGACTTCAGTTACAGGCTTCATGGCGTTAGCCTTCGTTCATGGATAGTTCTGCAGAGAAAAATTTGGATGACACAGTGATTACAGACACTACCGCCATCGTACTGGCCGGCGGCAAGGGTTCAAGGATGAATTTCGAAGAAAAAGCCTGGGTGATTCATCGTGGCAAACCGCTGATCATGCATGTGATTGATCAAGTGAAACCACAGGTGTCAGGTATCCTTGTGTCGAGGAATCGTCCGGACCCGAGATACGACGATTTGCCTTTCATCTGTATCGCAGACGAGAACAGTAACTTCGATGGTCCCCTTGCTGGTGTCGCGGCTTGCCTGAAAGAGGTGCAATCTCCGTTCACACTCATCGTACCCTGCGACACACCCAATCTGCCTGGAGACCTGGTTCCGGTGCTTAAAGCCAATCTGGGTAATTCAGATGTATGTATCGCCGTCGACGAAGACCGGGATCAGCCATTGATCATGCTGGCAAAAACACGATGCCTAAGCACTATGGCAGATTACCTTAGGAAGGGGGGAAGATCGGTGCACGGCTGGCTGGAAAGGCAGACGCTTTCAAGGGCGCAATTTGCAGGCGCCCAGCTGCACAACATCAACGAAGGCAGTCAGCTGGAGTAACCCTGTTGTCAGGGTCACCCTGCTATAGAAGCACAGCAGGCAAGGGAACAATAAATCGTTTCCCTGCCGGGAAGTCGGCTTCGAAAAAGGCCAAGCAACAAAAAGCCCTCCACAAGGGAGGGCTTTTAGATCAGGTTACTTGCGCTTCCTGGCGGCAGGCTTTTTCTTAGCAGCCTTATTCTTGGCTGGCTTTTTCTTAGCCGCAGGCTTCTTCTTAGCTACCTTCTTTTTGGCTGGCTTTTTCTTAGCCACCTTTTTCTTGGCAGGCTTTTTCTTAGCTACCTTTTTCTTGGCTGGCTTTTTCTTAGCTACCTTTTTCTTAGCGGGCTTTTTCTTAGCAGCTGCCTTTTTCTTGGCAGGCTTTTTCTTAGCCGCAGCTTTTCTCTTAGCAGGTGCTTTCTTCTTAGCAGCAGGCTTTTTCTTAGCCGCTACTTTCCGCTTAGCAGGTTTTTTCTTTGCAGCTTTCTTCTTTGCAGCAGGCTTTCTCTTTGCAACCACTTTCATCGCTCCTGTTATACGTTGAAAAGTATCTTGTACCGCATGTGTATTCGCCGGTGAAACTTACTAATTACTTTTTAATAAATAGTAAACACAGCAGATACTGTGCAAATACGCTGCAAAGTTTAGAAAAAAAAATTTCAATTTGCACACTTTTTTTAAAGTAATTTCAAAGCTTCTACTTGTAACTTCGAATCACTTTTCAGTGTGCAGTTAAGTTGCGCTCCAGGTTAACCGTTAACAAATTGATTCAGACCGTAGTTCTAAAATCAAAATGTTTAAGAAAGCGAGCCAACTATGTCGAAGATAACCGTCTTAATGTCATCCGTATCACCAAGACCATCAATGGTGTGGTAACTCAACTGGCTGCCCTGTTTCTTGGACAAATCTTTATAGAAAGCCACGAGCGGTTCAGTCTGGTCACGATAAACACTTAATCGTTCAGCAATAGTTTCTTCTTTGTCATCGTCACGTTGAATCAGATCTTCACCAGTAACGTCGTCTTTTCCTTCAACCTCAGGTGGGTTGTTAATCACATGATAAACACGACCCGAATCAGGGTGGACTCTTCGTCCTGAAAGACGCGCCACAATTTCGTTGTCGGGTACGTTAATTTCGATAACACAATCAATATCTATACCCTGGTCAATCAGCGCCTGGGCCTGCGGGATAGTTCGCGGAAACCCGTCAAACAGGAAGCCATTAGCGCAATCATCTTTCTGGATACGCTCCTTCACCAGGTCGAGAATGATCTCATCAGTTACCAGCGCACCGCTGTCCATCACTTCCTTTACGCGCTTGCCGAGTTCACTGCCTTCGCGCACTGCCTCACGCAGCATGTCTCCCGTGGATATCTGCGGAATTCCGTATTTCTCGACAATGTACTGTGCCTGCGTTCCCTTTCCGACGCCTGGGGCACCCAATAAGATCAGTTTCACATCTAACTCCTGCTGTATCTTCTGTAAATCAGGTCGGTGATATGGTGCGTTTCGCACTCATCACATTGGGCAGCTGTTCAATTTTCTCAAGGGTTTGCAGCAGTTTATTGAGCTGCGACACCTCGATCACCATCTTCAGGCTCACCCGGTTATTCTGCTTGTCTGTCTTGGTATCAACGGACAAAACATTGGTCTGTTCGCGCATGAGGATACCGGTGATGTCATGCAACAGCCCGAATCGATCATAAGCCGCGACCTCAACATTCACGGGGAAGGTCGCCTCCATCGCCTCAGTCCACTCCAGACGCATGAGGCGCCCGTATACATCAGCACGCAGCGCCTGCAGGCAATCCTGCAGGCGCTGCGTG
>RFVC01000134.1 GCA_009922595.1 Gammaproteobacteria bacterium
TTGGTAGCGGGGGCAGGATTTGAACCTACGACCTTCGGGTTATGAGCCCGACGAGCTTCCAGACTGCTCCACCCCGCACCAGATCTTTTCTAACCCCATGAAACTGAAAGGGTTATTTCCTGAGAAACACACCCCTCTCTCATTCCAAGGGACGCGAATTATAAGGAGGACAGAGACTTAAGGTCAAGCGCTGCGCGGCCTTGGGAGTAATTTCCTCTAAAACCGGGAAGTTGCTGCCAGAGCATCTGGATCCTGCCCGGCCATACGTCAAGCTGCCCACAGGCCAGCCGAGGGCGCATTTATGAACCCGGAGACCGAATATCAATCTACTCGGAGAGATGGCGCTCGTGTGTTCTGTCACGCATAAAAACTAGACTGGCAACCCAGGCCAGAAAATACGCGAACATCGCGGGATTGATCACAAATAACTCACCCGACACCGGTGCACCGAGGTAAATCAGAGCCTCATCAGGAAAGCGCTCGTAGAAACTCGCGCTGACCCGGATCGAACGCTCAATATTTTGCAGTGACGTTGCAGAGGGTAAAAAGTAGAAAAAGCTGTACAAAATCGTCACCAGAGAAAGCTGCAGTCTCGACAGCTTCGGGCCCACGACGTAAATGGCAGTGATGTAGGCAAATAAAATGGCAACCGCATTCATGGCATGAAAGCCAATCGAATCTCCGATAAGTTGAAGTAGCTCCATGTATTCCGCTGGGTTCATGAGACACAGTCCTCGTTGTTGGTGGCAGCTCAGCGTGTCCGATCTAATATCTCCCTTTGGCTCAAGGAAGATCTGATCTCAGGGGACGGATGACAGATAGCTGGAAGCGGGTCAGCTACCTGAACATGTCCTTGCTGGCATCAGATTCACGTAAGTCAAAGCCCCGAATATCTTCCCCCTGGAATATTTCATTTTCAAACCATTCGATGAATGCACCGTCACGGGTTGGCTTCCAGAGGTTCCACAACATTTTGCCTTGCGGCAACTTCATCATGCCTGTCCTGAGAAGATTCATTCTCATTTCCAGCTGAGAAGACTCAACCAGTCCTGCCGCAGATTTGTCGTAAGCGTCAAATATATCCACTAGTAATGCATTAATGTAAAACCCGGTCTGCCACCTCTGACTTGCGCTCAGTTCCTCGACCGCCCAGTCTTTAGACAACAGATCGCAGAACCTTGGGTCTGTAGCAGTTTGAAAAAACCGATCATAAAGCCTCTGGGTCAACGAAAAACCAAATTGGGCTTTGGTGATCTTGTTCTGCTGGTTGACCTGCACTCCCAAGTAGAAAACCGATACAACGACGCCGAAGGCAGCAATAACCTGTACTACTAAAAGAATTGTATTTTCCATCACTTTCGACTCCGCCTCCGCCCGGCTATTTGAATTTGCGGCGCCCCTGACTTTCAACGCCAGACAGTCAAGCTAGCATGTGTTCGATGCAGGAGGACAGGCCATCAGTCCGAAACGGAGAATTCCCCACGGGGTTGTCTGAGATTTGCGCTGGGTTAACTGACTCACGCTGCAGGCTCGGAGTCGACCGAACTGGTCAACGGGAGAGCCAGAGACCAGAAATTGGAGGCTGCCCCTGCAGCTCAGGGACGATGCCCGAGTGCTGGAGCATGTCGGATGATTGGTGCCGAAGGCCGGACTTGAACCGGCACGAGCGAAGCTCACTACCCCCTCAAGATAGCGTGTCTACCAATTCCACCACTTCGGCATAATTTTCGTGAATCTGCATGTCTGACACTTTCAACAGGACCCTACTTCGTGGCTACTGGCCCGGATCTGACGGCAGGCTGGGTACATCGCTCTGAGTGGAGACCGGCGCGATCTCCTCAGCTTCCAGCACCGGAACATCAGACTGCTGAGTCGTCACTTCTTCCAGAATGTTCTGATTCAGGACCGGGCTGTCCGAGGAGCTGCCAAGGCCGGACCGATTGCTGGCGAACACCGCCAGGAGCAGACTGGTAACAAAAAAGAGGGTGGCGGCTACCGTGGTGGCACGAACCAGAAAGTTGCCACTGCCGGAAGAACCGAACACCGTCTGGGAAGCCCCCGCGCCAAATGAGGCACCCGCATCAGCGCCTTTACCCTGCTGCAGCAGGACGAGGCCGACGATTGCAATCGCGACGATGACATGAACAATAACGACAATAGTTTCCATGATCAGTTTTCCATACTCGCACAAATGGCGGTAAATTGTCCTGCCTCAAGCGAGGCGCCGCCCACCAGACCCCCATCAATATCCGGTTGGCTGAACAGCACTCGGGCATTGGTGTCTTTAACACTGCCGCCATATAGAATGCGAAGCGCACCGGCGACAGCGGGATCCTTCTCTGCGATGTGCTCACGCAGTATCTGGTGCACCTGCTGCGCCTGTTCAGGGGAGGCCGTTTTGC
>RFVC01000135.1 GCA_009922595.1 Gammaproteobacteria bacterium
CCCACTGCTGTGCATCTGCTATTGGCTGTAATACCTTTACTGCTTGCTGCATCGTTATCTCAGATACTGGACTCTTACCTATGTAGGGTAAGAGGTGTTTATCAATAAGCATCTTTTTCTTAGCAAGAGTTGAGTCAACATTCACTGTGCTTTGCTTGTCCAGCCACTGGTCAGCGATAGCTTTGAATGTGTTTGCTTTAGCCTCTAGCAGACCTTGCTTCATCTGTTTCTTGTGGTCCGCAGGGTCAATACCTTGTGCTATGAGTGAAGCCGTTTCGTCACGTTTGTTTCTGGCTTGGGCTAGAGACATGGCTGGATACTTGCCCAGTCTCATCTTGCGCTGTTTATGGAGGGTGGGAGATGAGTAAAGCATTCTGAAGTACTTAACATCACTATGCTTATCCAAACAAACATATAGGCAGTCGCCATCAGAGAGTGTTTGGTCATAGGGTGCAGGCTTCAGCTTGGCTATGTCGTGATTCGTGAGCTTGTTCTTTGGCATGACGAGTTGCAACCTTTCGGACTTGAACTCATCTTAGCAAGAAAGTAATTGAAAAAGTAATAGTAAAAGTAATAGCCAGGGTGCTGGTCTGTGATAGGCAGAGGAACCTGCAGATAGGAAATGCCACATAAAACCAATAAAATCAATTATTTATGAAGTCTATTGGATGGGTATGAAAGGTGGTGAAACTAAGGGCTGGTACCGGAGGCCGGACTTGAACCGGCACGCTATCACTAGCAAGGGATTTTGAATCCCTCGTGTCTACCAATTTCACCACTCCGGCACTGTTTCAGGAATCAAAAAGGGCAGCGTGGCGGCATTATAGCAGTCAGTAAATACCGATGACCACAAAAGAGGGGCTTCATCCCAGGCTCCTGCATCCTGTATCCTTCGGCTATGCAGCTAAGCGATTTTCATTTTGATCTTCCTGAGGAACTGATTGCCCTTTATCCGCCTGAGAACAGGATGGATAGCCGCCTCCTGCACCTTGATAAAATCAGTGGCACTATCAGTCATTCGCAATTTCCTGATTTGCTGGACCTCATTAACCCTGATGATTTGATGGTTTTCAACAATACGCGAGTCATTGCAGCGAGAATATTTGGTCGCAAGGAAACCGGTGGGCAGATAGAAATACTACTGGAAAGGGTGCTCGATCAATATCGCGCCCTTACGCAGATTAGGGCGAGCAAATCACCAAAAGAGGGAACATTGGTTTTGATTCCCACTCCTGATGGAGACTCCTCAGCTCGAGTTGAAGGTAGGGAAGACGACTTTTTTGTCCTTAGGTTTTCCGAGCCAGTTATTGCTGTTTCTGCCACGGCAGGACATATGCCACTGCCGCCGTATATCAAACGGGAGGATGATGCCTCGGACTACGAACGTTACCAGACCGTGTACGGTGAAAAGGAGGGCGCAGTTGCTGCACCGACAGCTGGGCTGCACTTTGATGAGGCCTTCCTCACAGATATAAAGAAAAAAGGGATAGATCTCGCCTGGGTAACCCTGCATGTGGGAGCAGGCACGTTTCAACCGGTCAGGACTGATGTTATAGAGAAGCACAAGATGCATGCCGAGTACCTCGAAGTCAGCCAGCAGGTTTGCAACCAGGTCAATGCATGCAGGCAAAGAGGGGGCAGGGTTATTGCGGTGGGGACAACTTCAGTGCGGTCGCTGGAGACGGCTTCCCAGTCGGGAGAAATACAGCCGTACTCCGGTGATACGCGTATTTTTATTTATCCAGGATATGAATTTAAATCAGTGGATGCACTGGTTACTAATTTCCACCTGCCAGAGTCGACTCTAATCATGCTGGTGTCAGCTTTTGCCGGCAGAGAAGAAATTCTGCATGCTTACAAGGAGGCAGTGAAAGAAAAATATCGATTTTTCAGTTACGGCGACGCCATGTTTCTGAGCTGAGGCAGGTTTCAGGGAATATACCTGACCTGTATTCCTACGCTGTCCTGGTCAATCAGCAGGTCTGAGATTACAACCACGGTATCTCCGCTTTCAAAACCTGCCTTTTCCTTGAGCTCTTCGAATGCCCTGCCCAGGGTTTCTTCCGGATCCGTGCTGAATTCAATCTTGAATGGGTAGAGATTGCGGTTCAGTGTCATCAATCTGCGCGTGACCCCTATGTTGGTAAAGGCAAAGATCGGAGTGCCGGGATGAGCATCGGTTACATAGTTCGCCATGATGCCATGTCGCGTAACGACCACTATTCCTTTAACGCGCATGTCGTCGGCGAGTTCCACGGCATTGGCCGCCAGGTGCTCCTTGTCACTGTCTTTGCTAAGGTTGGCGGTGAAACGAAGTCCACGCTTGCGTTCAGAGGCCAGG
>RFVC01000136.1 GCA_009922595.1 Gammaproteobacteria bacterium
GGTCCATATCAAAGCGAATAACGCGGCCCGGTTCCTCAAGTTGAATCGGGCAGTGCATCATGTCCCCGGTGATGATTGCTTTCTGACCCTGAGATTCGATATTGATGCTTACGTGCCCCGGCGTATGCCCGGGAGTGGGGCGCAGGGTGATTTCAGGGCAGGGTTTGTGATCATGCTCGATTAGGTCAACCAGCCCGGCTTCAACTACCGGCATAACGGCGTCGTACATGTGGTTCAGGTCGTGGTAGCCCTTGGTTTCCTCTAGCATTTTCCAGTGTTCGAATTCCTGCCTGCCGAAGAGGTAGCGGGCATTGGGAAAGGTCGGCACCCATTTGCCATCCACCAGGTTCGTGTTCCAGCCCACGTGATCGAAGTGCAGGTGGGTGCAAAGCACCAGGTCAATCTCATTGCGGTCGAAACCGGCTGCAGACAGATCTTCCAGGAAGTCGGTCTGCATGTTGGTAAAGATATCGAATTCACGATCCCGGTCAGCGCCGATACAGGTATCGAGCATGATCTGATGATCAGGTGTGCGCATGACAAAACACTGGAAGCTTAGGATGAACTTTCCCTCAGGCGTTGCCCAGTGAGGTTGCAGCCAGGGATACTTAAGCACATCATCCGGTGAGGCGTCAGGCCACAGCATGGTGATGTCATCTTCCCAAGCATTTACTTCCACGATGCGGGTTATTTCCACATCACCGATCTTCCAAGTGTGTAAGTTCTCTATAGCCATGCGACTTATCCTTTATTTCTATTCAAAACTGAAAATATCCACCTCAGGCTCAGGGCGTTCCATGCCTTCCTCGTGGAATTTTTCCCAGATTTCAGCCCATGGACGTCCGAACATGTCGGGAACATAGGCATCATAGGTATCACCAGGATTTAGGGGTGTGGCTACTCCGTCAATGGCGAAAATTGACTGTACACATTCGATGTAGGTGTAAGGGTCGCCTTCACTAAGACTGCTGACCCTGCGCAGGTTGCGCACGATACGAACCGGTTCCACCAGTGCTTCTGGATCATAGAAGATGGCTTCATGGTTCAGGTGCGTGATGTTGCCATCTTGGTCACGAATTGGCGTATAGATTTCAACAGTCTGCAGCTTGTTAGAAAACTCGTACTGAGAATGCGCCATCCAGCTCTGGATATTCGAGGTCCAGGTAATGACAACGTCGCCGTCCCAGAAGCCTACTGTCTCGCCATACCAGCGGGGAACATCCTGGCCGAGACGCGGAATGGCGCCACTTAGCTCAAACTCGCGCCCAAAATGAATCTCGGTGATGAAGTTACGTGCGACACCGGCCTTGATCTCCATGATTTCAGGAGTGACCAGCACCGTGTGGTTCTGCATCAGCGTGGAGGCAAAGTGCCAGCGGCGCATAAAGCCTTCCGGCCAGCAATACTGTGAAGGCCACTGGGCGTGCATATGTGACTGGTGGTAGGCCTCCTGAACCATGTGCTGTTGGTATTCGGGCGTTAGCAGGGACAATACGGTGGGAATTTGGTTGACCATCTGGCCGTACCAGGTCCCCATCAGGCCGCCGGGGCCGCCTTCATCCCAGAAGTAGCGCCCGCTCATATCGCCGGGGACCGTCGCATATGTGTATTCTTCAGGACCTCCGCGGCTTTCAGTCTCAGCCATCAGTGCTTCATAGTGGGCCTGGGCGGTTTCAAAACCGTACGGGCTAACCATTGATTCGCGCGGATAATCGCGGTCACAGAAACCCCACGCCGCCGTTGTTGGTGGATTGTCGCCACCCATGTTGGGTCCGGGATAGGCACCGCTGGAGGCTTCAACAGCAAAACTGGAATTGCAGCGCCAGTAGCGCGGATCCATCCATAGGTCCTTGTCCTTGTAAAAATCTGTGGTGGTAAAGATATCTACCTCGAGAGGTTCGACCCCTTCAGGAACGGCACCATTCTGTGAAGCAACTGCGCCAAAACCGAAGAAATTAACGGCGCCAACGGCCTCGTACTCCTGGGCATCGGCAATGGGGGCGCTCCTGCCGACACTTTCAAAGTCGAGCTCTGGCATCATCTGGGCGGAAGCGATTGGTGCGGCAATGGCAAGGGCAGTCAGTAAAAATCTGTTACGCATGGGGTTCCTCTTTAGTCATTTGCGTGAGCGGGTAAAGTTATCACAAAGCCCGGTTCACTCGGAGTAGTTAATTGATCAGGCCAGCTCTGGCATCGGCTCGGGGGCCGGTTTACCCAGGATCATGTCAGCGCCCTTTTCGGCGATCGCTACGACACTGGCATTGGTGTTTGCTGCCGGCACACGGGGATAGATTGAGGCATCAATAACGC
>RFVC01000137.1 GCA_009922595.1 Gammaproteobacteria bacterium
AATCTTTTTTACCTCAAGTTGTTTCAAAAGATGATTTACCTAAATCAAATGGAAGACTGTTTGGTATTGTCATTCAAACCAGAAGAGATCGCACACTTGAGCCTGATGCTTCCTGAAATGCAGTCCATGGGATTCGATGCAGAACCCAAGGATGAAGGCCAGATCAGCATCACGGCCATTCCCTACGGCACCACAGAGAATGCAGTGCGGGATGCATTGGATGAACTGATACAGACCGAAGGCCTCTCGGCACAGGCAACGACTGAGGAGAAGAGAGAGCGACTGGCTGCTGCGCTGGCACGCAAGCAAGCGGTAAAAAGCAGCCATGCACTCAGCAGCGAAGAGGCCCAGGCGCTGACGGCCTCCCTGGACGCACATGACTGGCCCCAGCGGGACAGACTCGGCCACCTTATTTGGTGGGAAGTGCGGCCGGAACAACTGATCGACAGAGATGAATAATTATTACCAGCCCAGACGGTTCAATATGCTTCCAGAGGTCATCAAGAACCTCTTGATCATCAATGGACTGTTCTTTTTGGCCAGCCTGGCGCTGGGTCAGTTCGGTTTTGACCTGATCAAGACCCTCGGGCTCTATCTGCCGGGTGCTGAGCAGTTCAGGCCATATCAAGTGGTGACGCATATGTTCATGCACTCGAATACCTTCTTTGCGCACATCTTCTTCAATATGTTCGTTCTGTGGATGTTTGGAACGAGCCTCGAGAATCTCTGGGGCGGGCAACGCTTCCTGATCTTTTATCTGATCACCGGCCTGGGAGCGGCGCTTCTGCACCTCGGCGTGAATTTTTGGCAGGCGGCACAACTCAGGGGTGAACTCTTGTCGATGGGCTATTCCGAATACGATCTGGACTACGCCATACAGAACACGGTCTTTGACAGCCAGGAGCTGCTCGAATACGTGCGGCTGTTCAACACACCTACTGTGGGTGCTTCAGGAGCTGTGTACGGTGTCCTCCTGGCCTACGGGATGATCTTCCCCAATCATTTGATCTACCTCTATTTCCTGGTGCCCATACGCGCCAAGTACGTCGTGCTCTTCTTGGGCATAGCCGAATTGTTCTCCGGACTGAGCAGCAATGATGATGTGGCTCATTTTGCCCATTTGGGCGGCATGCTCTTTGGTTATGTGCTGCTGCGTTTCTGGAAGAGCAACGGACGAATGAATTATTGATATGAGCCAGATCAAAGAAGATGTCTTGCGATTTTTCCGCGACGGAGATGCCCTGAGCCGGTTGATCGCTTATCTGCTGGGCTCATTCGTCCTGATCCTTGTGCTGAGGATCCTGAGTCAGTTCAGCATGATGCCCGTCTACGGCACGCTCATGCCCTATTTCACTTTGCCTGCAGACCTTTCTGAGCTGCTGTTCAAACCATGGACATTGTTCAGCTATATGTTTGTTCATGAGGACTTTACCCATATTCTTTTCAACCTTTTATACCTCTATTTTGCCGGCCAGCTCTTTCAATCCTATCTGGGTCCAGACAAGTTGTGGTCCACCTTTATTCTCGGTGGGTTGTCGGGCGGCCTGCTCTACGTCCTGGCGTACAATCTGTTTCCCTTCTTTTCCGAACAGCTGGCACTGGCGACCAATCGGGGGGCTTCTGCCGGTGTCATGGCCATTTTGGTTTCGGCGGCGGTCATTGCGCCGCATTTCCCGGTCCGGCTCTTCTTCGTGCTGGAAGTGAAAATGTGGCAGGTAGCTGCCCTGCTGATCCTGCTGGATCTGGCGTATATGCCGACCAGCAACCAGGGTGGACATATTGCGCACATTGGAGGTGCCTTGTTCGGTTTCATCATGGCGCGCAAGTGGCGGGACCAGCGCATTTTCATTGGCGCCTTTATGAACGAATGGATCGAAAGGATCAAAGACGCGCTCAAAGGCAGAAGTCGGCTGAAGGTAGCCCACAGCCGCAGGGCCGATAAAGGCCGGGGTGCTTCGTCCAAAGGCCCGAACAACAAGGCGGACCAGGAGCGATTGGACGCCATTCTCGACAAGATCTCAAAAGGCGGATATGAGAGCCTGAGCAAAGAGGAAAAAGACTTCCTCTTTCGCATGAGCGATCGATAGTGGGATGAAGAGTTTGAACGTATTTGCCCGGCTCATTTGGATGGTCAATGCGCTCTTCGCTCTGACGCTGCTGGCCTCCTCGTTGAGTTCCCTCCTGCCTCCGTCAGAACTTCCTCTCCTTTCGGTCTTCGGAT
>RFVC01000138.1 GCA_009922595.1 Gammaproteobacteria bacterium
CGCTGCCCGGTGCAGGCTCTGTCATAGCAAAAGATGATCTGACTTCCCCATCAATAACCGGCTGTAAAAACCAGTCCTTTTGAGCATCAGTTCCAATCTTGGACAACAGATTGATGTTACCATCGTCAGGTGCTGCACAATTCATGATCACGGGCCCGAAAATTGATCTATTGGCCTCTTCATAAAAGGCTGCCCACGCGCTGACTGGCAAGCCAAGCCCACCTCTGTCCTTTGGAGCCTGCGGTGCCCAGAGGCCAGCTGCCTTTGCAGCAGCCCGCTTTTCTTTCAGAACAGGCAGTGCAATATTTTCATGTTCATCATAATGCGCACGGTCCTCTTCCAGATAAAGAACCTCATCTCCGATAAAATTTCTGACCTGAGTGCGTAAATCTTCCCATTCAGGTTTGAGTGTAAAATCCATTCTTTTAATTCCTGTTAATGCAATTGCAGCCTTTTCTTTCTGTCTGCCTGATAATCCGAGTTAAAACCCAACCCTATCTGCCCCTTTTAGTTTAAGCATGCCTCTGGCTTCATCAGGAGTGGCAATTTCGAGCCCCATGCCTTCGATTAATTTCCGTACCTGTGTGACCTGTTCGGCATTTGATGTAGCCAGCTGTTTTGGTTTAATCCATAAACTGTCCTCAAGGCCAACCCGCACATTTCCACCCATGCCGGCAGCCATCGCGGCAATGCGCATCTGATGCCGTCCAGCCCCTAGGACTGACCAGTGAAACTGATCTCCAAACAAACGATCAGCTGTACGTTTCATATGCATGACATCTTCAGAATCTGTGCCTATGCCCCCCAGAATGCCAAAAACTGACTGAATAAAGAACGGAGGTTTAACAATGCCCCGATCTGCAAAATGTGCCAGAGTATATAAATGGCCAATATCATAACATTCAATTTCAAAGCGGGTGCCGTTTTCTGCACAGGTGGTCAGAATATATTCAATATCAGCGAATGTATTTTTGAAAATCAGACTAGTAGAGCCCGCCAGATAAGGCTCTTCCCAATCATGTTTGAATTCACTGAACCGGCTGAGCATTGGGTAAAGCCCGAAATTCATCGATCCCATATTCAATGAGGCTACTTCTGGCCTAAATTGTTCTGCAGGACGCACACGTTCCTGAACCGTCATTGTTGGGGCGCCGCCTGTGGTGATGTTGACAACCGCATCTGTTGCCTGTTTGACAACCTGCAAAATGGGTGCAAACGCCTCGGGGCTCTGATCAGGTCGACCCGTTTCCGGGTCACGAGCATGAATGTGAACAAGGGCTGCACCTGCTTCTGCAGCTTCAATCGCTGCTGTGGCAACTTGCTGCGACGTGACAGGCAAATGCGGAGACATGGAGGGGGTATGAATTGCGCCCGTAACCGCACAGGTAATCATCACTTTTTTTGCCATGCATTCTCTCCTTCACCCGGGACACTATACCTCTTCTTGGTTACGTTGTTTTTTCCATGCCGACAAGCTGGCCAGGCGTTCGTTCCGCCACGCGGTACGCCGCAGAATATCGTCCTTACCCAATCTTGTCTGCCAGTTTTGGACAATGCTTTTGGTCACAAAAGGGTCAAACACTGTCTGCCCAGGAGGTTCTGCTGCCATATCACGGAACAGACCGCAATAACGCTGAAAATAATCATCGGCCCCCTCAGGAGCATTCAGTTCTATGGTTTCAAACGGACCCATAAAGGCCCAGCGCATGCCCAGACCATCTTTCATAGTTTTGTCCAAATCCTCAACACTGATTACATCTTCATGCAGTAAGCGCAGGGCTTCTGCAAGCACAGCACCTTGCAAACGGTTGAGCACAAAGCCCTGCTTTTCGGATTTGATTCTGACAGGAACCATACCGCACTCTGCATAGATTCGATGGGCTTGATCCAGTATAGCTGATGATGTCCAAGGCGAGCCGCACAGTTCAACAAGTGGAACCAGATGTGGAGGATTCACAGGATGGCCCACAAAACATCTATGCCGCCCAGATAAATTTTCTGTAAACTGCGATGCAATAATAGCAGATGTTGATGAGGCGATTGGTATCTCTGACGGGGCTAGCTGGTCAAGTGCCTCAAACAAGCTACGCTTTATTTCAATTCGTTCAGGACCATTTTCCTGTATAAAATCAGCCCCTGTCAGAGCTGAATTCAGATCACCAGTAATTGTCAGCTTTTCTCGAACAGATTGTGGGTCTGCCAACAGGCCATGCCGATACA
>RFVC01000139.1 GCA_009922595.1 Gammaproteobacteria bacterium
TTTTATTTTCATTGAGGTCTCCCCTTACTCACTCGTTGTTTTCCTGACAGATGCGCTGGGCACCGCCGTGCAGTGGGGCGTTGAATTTACCAGCCGCGTGCACCTTACCCGCCGGGGTTTCAGCCCGGACTTTTTTGAGGTGGGCGATGAAGTGACATTCTCAGTCAGCCCCTACGCTGACGGCAGCCCAGGCGGGCGCTTCTACTGGGTAAAGCTCGCCAACGGCCGCTATTACTGTGATGTCGGCGGCGCCCAGCGCATCTGCCAGGAAAACAACGAGTGAGTAAGGGGAGACCTCAATGAAAATAAAAGCAGCCCTGCTTAGCACCCTGACATTATTGTTCTCCACCAGCTGTGTAATTGCCCAGTGGGGCGACGGGGTTAACCCAGCGAACGCCGAAGACGTTAGCTATGCTGAACTCGACAACCTGCCCGACTGGCGCGGGTTATGGTTTCCTTTCTTTGGTCAGGTCGGCGGCGGCGAACCCAACCTTATCGGTGAGGCCAAAGAAATTTATGATATGCATCGTGTCCGTATGGCCGAGGACTCCACTTATGAAGTCCCTGAAACCACGAATAACTGTGAACCCGATGGAATGCCGGGATTAATGACCTTCCCTTACAGTCTTGAATTTCTCTTTACCCCCGGCAAGGTTACCGTAATCCAGGAAGCGCTGATGCAAGTAAGACGAATATTTACCGATGGCCGAGCCCTGCCCTCTCGCGATGAACTTGATCCAAACTACTTTGGCTATTCTGTGGGCGAGTGGGATGGCGACACGCTGATTGTCACTACCATTGGGACTCAAGCTGGACAGCGTATGAGCATTGCCGGCGTGACCAACAGTGATGAGATGACCATTACTGAACGCATCTACCTAGATCCTGAGAATTCCGACGTGCTCAACCTTGAATTTACTTTCGAGGATCCTAAAGTACTTGCTGAGCCATGGATAAGGACGCATCGCTTCCGTCGCGATCGCGCCTGGGAACAGATTGAATATATCTGCTCGCAGAACGACAGGCACATCCTGGACGCCGAGGGACAGACCCAGGTACCGCGAGAAATACGCAATTAAATCATCGGCATTAATCTAAAAAAGCCCGGAATAATTCGGGCTTTTTTTTGCTTGGATTTAGATGGTACTCTCTTTGCTGTTCATTTCCTCTTTAGCTCTTCACTATGAAAAATACTCTCCTGTTATCAGCTCTTGTGGCCTGCACTTTTTCACTGTCATCTCAGGCTGATGAAATCACCGATTACATCGCGCTGGAGTACGACAACTACCTTGCCGACCTATTTGAGCATTTTCACCGCAACCCGGAGCTGTCATTCCAGGAGCATGCCACGGCCGCGCGCATGGCTGAGGAATTAAGGCAGGCCGGTTTTGAGGTCACCGAGGGTATAGGCCAGACCGGACTAGTCGCCATCATGGAAAACGGTCCAGGCCCACTGGTTGCCATGCGAGCCGATATGGATGGTCTTCCCGTCGAAGAAGATACCGGGCTGTCCTATGCATCAAGGGCAACCCAAATGAACCCCGCCACCGAACTGGAAAGCTATGTCATGCATGCCTGCGGACATGACGTGCATATCACCTCTCTTGTGGGGACGGCTCGCCAGCTGACCAAGTGGCGTGATCGATGGTCAGGTACTGCTATGCTGATTGTGCAGCCTGCCGAAGAAATAGGCAGCGGCGCCAAAGCCATGCGCGAGGATCTGATCTGGGAACGTTTCGGCACGCCTGACTACATGCTTGGCTTTCACGTCAGCGCAGGTAATCCAACCTGGACCCTGAACCTTCTGGAAAACTCCAGCCCATACGCCGGCGCTGACATGGTGGACCTGGTTATTCATGGCATTGGCGGTCATGGCGCGTATCCGCATACCACGACTGACCCAATTGTCCTGGCCAGTCAGATTGTGCTTGCCCTGCAGACGCTTGTATCCAGGGAGCTTTCCCCCCATGAGCCCGGTGTTGTTACGGTTGGTGCTTTCCATGCCGGAAGCAAACACAACATCATTTCTGATGAAGCCGTTTTGCAGCTGACTGTGAGAAACACAAATCCGGGAACCAGGGAAAAACTGCTTAACGGAATAGAGCGCATTGCTAAAAACATGGGGCGCGTTGCCGGCCTTCCTGAAGAGCTCTTGCCGGAAATGATTATCCTGGACCAGACTGTCC